>JALZVI010000158.1 GCA_023301015.1 Rickettsiales bacterium
CTCGCCATAGCTGCTTAAATCTGCGGCAACCCTGTCATTCTCATAGTCGGATTGCATCGCGTTATAACCTTTTTTGTCGCAACGTATATATGCAAAAAACTCGCGCCCGTCATGGTTGATGCCACGGTAGAGCACCACCTGCATTGGCGTCATCTCTTACAAGCATATCTGTCAGTACATTTAAGTTCTGTATAATATTCAAATCCGCGCTCAAATTATAAAACTTGGGAAATTAGTGAAATTGTAACCAATTTGTAACTAAAATGCCTTATAATATATGTATTGCTTGCGTTTGCTGGCAAGAGAAAGTGCATTTTGTGGGTATTTAATTATAATAATCGAACGATTATAGAGAGAATTTATGAGTGGTTTACGTCCAGATCCGTTATTTTTAGGCCTCACACGCCCTGCGCAAATTGCAGGCGTGCATTATGTGATGGTGATGATGAATTTTATGTTTTGCGGGCTGCTGTTCATTAATGACATCTTCGATAATAAGCTAGGGCCGATCATTGCGTTTGTCATTGTGCATATCACGCTCTATCTGCTGTGCTTGAAAGAGCCGCGTATGATGGAGCTTTTGATGACGCGTTATGGCAAATGTTCAAAATGTAAAAACAGAATATATTATAAATTCACAAACTCATATGATTTGGGATAGGGAGTAGGAAATTTTATTGTGCTAGGTTTGCAGTTAAAAAGAAGGGACGCGAATAAGGGGGCGGTGGCTGACAAGGAATTTCCTGAAAGCCATTTCATTCCCTATGAGTGCCACTACGACTCGAAAACCATAATTACAAAAGACAAAGAATTGATGCAGGTCATCAAAATTGAAGGCTTCTCGTTTGAAACGGCGGATGATGAAGAGCTGGATATGAAGAAAAATGTTCGCAATGCGTTGTTCAAATCAATGACGCAGGGAAATGTGGCGCTGTGGACGCATATTGTGCGGGTGAAAAAAGGTGGCTACCCAGAAGGGCAGCAACCGCGTGGCTTTGCGAAGGAAGTGGACGACGCTTGGCGCAAAAAGCATTCTGACACGGAAAGCTTCCAGAATGATTTATACATCACCGTAATTCGCAAATATGACACTAAAGGTGCGGCGATTATTGAATATGCTTTGCGTAAAATTCAGGAGCGTGCGGATAAGTCATCAGCAATCGCGGCTTTACGTGAGGCGCATAAGGAAATTGTTGAGGTTACTGACAGAATTTTGGCAACTTTGCGTGATTATGGCCCATCGCGTTTGAAAGCGGTTGAGACGGATGACGGCCCTTATTCCGAGACTCTAGAATTTTTGGCGACTTTGGTGAATTGCGGAACGCATCAGCCAATTCGCTTGCCGACACATTCTATTGATAAATATTTGAGCAACCGCCGTCTATATTTCGGACCGAATGCAATTGAAGCGCGTGGGCTGACGCAGACGAAATTTGCGGGCATTGTGAGTATTAAAGAATATGGGCAAGAAACTGCGGCGGGAATGCTGGATGCGTTTTTGAAGCTGCCGTTTGAGTTTATTATTTCGCAAAGTTTTGTGTTCACCAACCGCCAAGTTTCTATCGAGCAGATGAAGCGCCAACAAGGACGGATGATTAACTCGCAGGATGTGGCGATTTCGCAGATTGCGGAGATTAATGACGCGCTGGATGTGGCGATGAGTGGGCATGCGGGTTTTGGCTCACATCATTTCACCGTTTTGGCATTGGCTGAAACTCCGCGTGAGCTTGACAAGGCGATGTCGCTTTGCGTGGCGGAGCTAACGAATGTGGGCATAAATGCTGTGCGCGAGAGCATGAATTTGGAGCCAGCATATTGGGCGCAATTGCCAGGTAATTATGAATATATCGCCCGCAAAGCGGAAGTGAACACGATGAATTTGGCAGCGTTTTCTTCGTTCCATAACTATCCAGTTGGGCATATTGCCAACAACCATTGGGGCCCTGCGGTGAGTGTTTTTGACACGGCATCGGGCACTCCATATTATTTCAATTTCCATCTGCGCGACGTTGGACATACAACCATCATTGGCCCGACGGGTGCTGGTAAGACGGTGTTGATGAACTTCCTTTGCGCGCAGGCACAAAAGTTCAATTGCCGCATGTTTATTTTCGACAAAGATAGAGGTTGCGACATTTTTGTGCGGGCGATTAATGGTAGATATAACCAGATTGAAGTTGGTGAAGAAACTGGGTTTAATCCTCTTCAGCTAATTGACAATCATGAAAACCGCACGTTCCTAATCGAGTGGTTGCGCACTTTGGTGACAACGCATGGCGAGGCTTTCACGTCGCAGGATATGGAATATATCAAGGCTGCGGTGGATGGTAATTTTAAGTTGAACAAGGAAGACAGAGTGCTGCGGAACATTGCGCCGTTCTTTGGTTTACAAGGGCCGGGCACAATTGCATCGCGCTTGAAGCAATGGTATGGTGACGGGGCTTATGCGAAGTTATTTGACAACAAAACTGACCGCATTGATTTTGACGAAGCAAATGTTTTTGGCTTTGAGATGGGTGAGATTTTGATGGCGAAAGACACGCTTGCACCAACACTTTTATATCTCTTCCACCGCATCAATATGTCGCTCGACGGCACGCCGACTATTATTGTTTTGGACGAAGCTTGGGCGCTGATTGACAACCCAATTTTCTCGAGCAAAATTAAGGACTGGTTGAAGACTTTGCGGAAGCTAAATGCGATGGTGATTTTTGCCACGCAGTCAGTTGAGGATGCGAGTAAGTCGGCGATTAACGACACATTGTTACAACAAACTTCAACGCAGATTTTCTTGCCTAATGCGAAGGCAACTTCAGAATATAAAAAGGCATTTTTGCTGACAAATCGTGAGTTCCAGTTGATTAAGGAAACTGACCCAGGCAGCCGCTTTTTCTTGCTAAAGCAAGGTAACGATGTTGTGGTGGCGCGGATTGATTTGAGCGGAATGGAATCAATGATTCCCGTTCTTTCTGGACGTGCAGAAACAGTTGCGGTGCTGGATGATATTATTAAACAACATGGCGATAATGCAGATGTTTGGCTGCCGATTTTTCGTAAAAAAGTTGCGGAGTTATTTTAATGATTAGGGCAAGCAACATATTCGCATTAGCAGTTTTTGCACTCACAATGGGGCTTGCGAATTTTGCTGCGGCTGAGGAATTTACGAACCCGTATGCCGATTATTCAAGCGAGCAAGCGCTTCAAGTCATGAAGGACAACCACCTAGGCTCTAATGGCGCAAATATAAGCGGTGGAGCTGGAGGGGTCAGTGGCGCAATTAGCGGCGTGACAAACGGAGTTAGCACCACAATTGGCAACGTTACAGGCGGCGCTAAAGATGCAATTGGCGGCGTGACTGGTGCTGTTGGCGGAGTTGTAGGTGGAGTTACTGGCGGAATCAACAACGCAATTGGCGGCGTAACTGGCGCTGTTGGCGGAGTTGTAGGTGGAATTACTGGCGGAATCAACAACGCAATTGGCGGCGTAACTGGTGCTGTTGGCGGGGTTGTTAGCGGAATAACTGGTGGAATCAACGGAGCGATTGGCGGAATAACTGGTGGAATTGGCGGAAGCAAAGCAGAGCCAACAGCTACAGGCAAAACATTTGCTCATATTGATAACTTAAGCACAGTTTGCAAGTTCACTGTGAAGAGAGGAGAAACGCTGAACGTTATCTCAAAATCCGTTTCATGCTTTGAAACTATGTTCTTGGGCATTGTTAACGAGAAACTTGTCGGGATGACAGACTTTATGCGCGAAGCGGTTTTTGCCGCGATGGTCTTATACATCATATTTTACGGCATCAAAACCAGCACAGGCTTGATCACAGAACAGCGCGCACGTGGTGAGTTTTTCATACATGCACTGAAAATCGCATTCGTTTCTTGGTTAGTGATGAGCTACGGAATTATGGAGCTTTGGGCGCTGACGCTTGATATATATAACGGCTTGCTGGATCTAGTATTGGTACCTGCAGCAATGGATAGCTGCCCTATAAATTCAAAAAGCGTGAATGATTTATGGCTAAGTATGGATTGTATTTTGACCGAATTTATTGGTTGGAACACACAAAATGGCTATGGCAAAACAGTGAAAGAATTGCCGCTATTATTCGGCATGTTCACTAGCGCATTCAAGTCTGGCGCAGGTGGCGCGCTGATTGCGACATTAGTATTCTTAAGCATCATGTCTTTAACAGTTGCGATGATGAGGGTGGCATTTGTTTACATCCTCTCGATGATGGGGCTAATTTTGGCATTTATGGTTGCGCCGATCATCATCCCATTCATGCTTTTCCCACAAACAAAACCAATGTTTGATGGTTGGTGGAAGCTGATTGTTGCGATGATTTTACAGCCCGTGATTTTGTTCGCCTACCTGTCATTCATGCTAGCAATTTTTGTAGAGATTATTGATGGAGAAAATGGCTTGAAGGAGATTTATGGAGTTGTAAAACCGCAGATGCAAACAACGGGAGTGGAGAACAGAGGGACGGAAACATCAATTACCTCAATGTTCACAATGTTCGATGACAGCCCTGATAAAGGAGCGCTGAAAATGGAACCTCAGCTTGTGTTTAACCTGCTGTCAATCTTCATCGTATCTTACCTGATGAGCTCATTCACAAACTTTGTTGGACAGATGGGTAAAGAGCTTTCTGGTAGCCCGCTATCACCAGATTTGAGCGCGATGACTCCAAAATTCTTGAGTGGGGGGATGTAATATATGAAAAAGTTTTTAGCCATATCTCTCCTGATCTTAATCACCGCCTGTTCACCAGGTGAGCATGCGAATAAATGTATTCCTGAAACAAACTCAGCCGCAACAACAGCAAAAGGCGTTAAGCAAAATTCTGCCGAGGCAATTTTTGAGTATGTAAAAGACAAGAAAATTATTAGCGCCACGATAGATCAGATTAGAGTTTATGTGCTTGGCGGGTCGGGCTTCCTTGATGGCGGGGGTGCAGCAGAAAGCGTGTTCACTTCAATCACATCTAGCCCATCATTCCAAAGCGGAATTTCGGCGGCATTCGCATTGGCAATCATATTCTATGGGCTTGGTGTTGCCACGGGAATAATTCAGGTAACGCTTGGCGACGCATTGGCTCGCGTGGGGAAAATTTTGGTTGTCGCATTCATCGCCACAAACTGGTCATTATTCTATCAAATGGTGGGGAGCTTCTTTGTGATCGCAACTGATGAGGTCATCTTCTACATGCTAGAAAGCTTCGGCGATTTATATACGCAAAGCCCTTCTTCAACAAGCGGTGGCGTGGTTGCGCAAGATGCATTATTTGCTGATATCGACCTGTTCTTCGCGCAGATTTTCTCTATCCACACATTCGCAATTATCAGCGCATTAATCAGCCCAGCAGGCAAAAACTCGGGACCATATTCTAACATATACTCACTGTTTTTGATGTTCTCAATCTATCAAATCACGATGGGAATTTTACGAGTTGTGTTGATTTATGTATTCTCACTTTTCGCCAAAGCATTGCTATTCGCACTAGCGCCAATCTTCTTCACATTCTTGCTGTTTAATCAGACGAAATATCTGTTTGATGCGTGGATAAAATTGCAAATTAACTTTACGTTGCAGCCAATTTTTGTGATGTCATTCCTCGGGATTTTTGTGAGCGTTTTATCGCCACTATTCAAAGAAATTTATGAGCTTCAAGTTTGCTATCGTGCGACAGATGGGGA
>JALZVI010000159.1 GCA_023301015.1 Rickettsiales bacterium
AGACAATATGAATCAGAAAAATCTGGAGATCTAGATGTCAATAATAGGACTTATCCGCATCCTATTTTTGAGAATTGTATCCCGCATTGTGATATATTTCTAGATAATGATTATACTAAGGAAGAAATGAAATTGGTTCATGAAACGCGGAAAATAATGTCAGCTCCAGAATTAGGAATAACCGCTACTGCGGTCAGAGTTCCTGTGCACGGTGGACATTCAGAAAGTGTGAACATAGAACTGGAAAAGACTTTTAAAATAGAGGATATCAAAAACCTTATGACTGTGGAGCATGGAATAGTATTACAAGACAATGTTTCTCAGAATATTTATCCTATGGCTAGATCCATTAAAAAACAAGATGAAGTATTTGTAGGCCGCATAAGACGTGACGAATCAATAGAAAATGGTCTAAATATGTGGATAGTAGCCGATAACCTAAGAAAAGGAGCAGCTACCAATGCGGTACAAATATTGCAACACTTAATTAAGTAATTTAATATCCCAGTAGGGGATACGTTATTTTAACAGTAACTGGCTGGCAGTCAGTTGGTTATAAAGTTAAATTTAAGCATTAGATATTGTCAACTTTTCTGAAAAGAATTGAAGACTGAATTTTTTAAACATTTGAGAAGCTGATTATTTATTTTTTAAGTAATCAAAGGAAAACACTAAACGCTATGAAAAAGAAGATCGTACTATGGGGAAATGATGCAGAAGACAAGAAAGTCTTGATTGCACTAGAATTATTGGACAAAGAAAACAAAGTCAATATTCACACTTTTAACCAAGAGATTGCAACAGAAGATTTCTACAAGCAACTGATGGATTTATGGAGAGTGGATAAGGAAGTTACTTTCCCTGATGGTTTCAAAACAGAAACCAAAGAGTTATCAATGACTGATGAGCTTTTGCCAGAATCACTCAAGGTACAGAGAACGGATATCATATCACGAGCCAAAACAGAATGGCATTTCGTAGTATTATCTTCTAAGTTATATGAGCTATATCGTTCTGAGATCGAAGAGATCAAAGATAAAGTAGCAGCGCTATTAGGTTTTGACAATAAGATTTGGGATGACTTAAAAGGGTTTTGGTCCAAAGTAAGTCAGCAATCTGCAGAGAGAAACCTTTTCAGAGGTCACGCTGAAGAATTAAAAAAGGAGACCAACGAGTTATTTACAAAACTCAAGGAATATAAGAAAGTTGCCAATAAAGAATTAAACGAGGCCTCTAAAGCTTCTGTTGAGATTTTTACAAATAAGCTTAACACAATAGGGGAGAAAATAGAGAAAGGTCTTGGACTGAGTCCTATTTTTGATGAACTCAAAAAGCTACAAGTAGAATTCAAAAACGCGGAACTTACAAGAAGCGACAGAAACAAAATCTGGAAGAGAATAGATGAATCTTTTAAACTGGTTAAAGAGAAAAAATATGGTCCAGAATCTGCCCAAGCGCAGAGAAATGTATCTGGGACAGAGAAAAGATATAACGGCCTACTTTCTGCCATCGGAAAAATGGAAAGTTCAATCAACAGAGATAAGAAAGATATTGAATTCCAAAATAAGAGAGTAGGTGGTTCTGCTGTAGGGCAACTTGAAATGCAGATCAGACAGGCCAAAATAACAATGGTTAATGACCGTATTGCATCTAAACAAGAGAAATTAGATGATATGCTTTCTACTAAAGTATCTCTAGAAAAGAGATTGGCTAAAGAAAAAGAGAAAGCGGCTGTCAAACTAGAAATGGAAAAGAAAAAACAGGAGGTTAAAGAGAAAATAGCTTCTCAACTCACTGAGAATCCATTATCTGAAGAAGAAGTATCTAAGTTAGAAAGTGCTGCTGCCAAGATCAACAGACCAAAGAAAGAAAAATCTAAAGCACCTGCTAAATCAAATGACGGTGCTCCAGAAGTTAAAACTGAGACAGAAGAGGCTACAGATACAGTTGCTAAAGCTGCAGTTACAGGAGCGGCAGTTGCAGCGGCAAATACTCAGTTGACTGACACAGTATCAGAGAAAGCAACTGATGTTGTAAAAGAATCAACTACAGAGAATAAAGTCGAAGAAACAAAAGAAGCTGCAACAACAAATGTTGAGTCTGCAAAAGAAATAGTAAATGAGGTTACTGAAAAGGTAACAGAGAATAAAGTCGAAGAAGCAAAAGGAGCTGAAACAACAAATGTTGAGAATGCTAAGGATGTATCAAATGTGACTGCAGAAAAAACAACTGAGAAAATTGAAGAAACAAAAGATGTTAAGTCATCAGGTTCAATTCTAGCAGCTGGAGGTATTATAGGTGGCGCAATAGCGGCAGGAAGTAAACTAAAAGATTCAGCTACAGAAGCAGTAACACAATCTGGTGAATCAGGTGGCTTGTTTGGTGCAGCAATGACTGCGGGTGACAAGATAAAAGATACAGTTAAAGAAACAGTGTCTGGCACAAAAGATTCAGTTGAAGATGCGGCTAAATCTGTTTCTGAAAAATCAGAAAATCTTATTGAAAAACTAGCGGGTGATCAAGCAACTCCAGTAACTACTTCATCTGATAAAATGGATAGTACGATTGATAAGGCTAAGGAAATGTTAGCTTCATCAGAACAGGCTGTAAAAGAAAAAGGCCTGGATGCGGCTTCAGTTGTAGATAAAGTCAAAGATTCTACATTGGCTAAAACAGGTTTACTAGGCGCTGCAGCTGCTTTAGGAACAAAACTAAAGGACAACGTTTCTGACAAAGT
>JALZVI010000160.1 GCA_023301015.1 Rickettsiales bacterium
CCTGCCGTTTGATCATAGGGATTGTAAACACACCAGTGCTTGAGTTCTCACCAAAGCTGGCTGGCGCATGGGTTTTTACGATGGTTAAATCTGGAGCTGCGCCCGGAATTTCAGCAAAGTTGTTTCCTGACGAAGTGATGTTTCCACCAGTCAAACTAACAGTAGCAATTTGGCTGCTTGTTGCTGTTGGGTTAGTCGCCGTACCGCCTGAGCTACCCTCAGTTGTTGTACCGTTTGAGGTGTTGGTTGGCTGAGTGGCTTGGTCAATTGTATATGTCCCCGCTGGCAATCCAGTGAAGCTGTAGTTACCATCAGCATCTGTTGTTGTAGTTGCTGTAACAGGGTTTCCGTTATCATCAGATCCAGTTAGCTGAAGGGCAATTCCCTCCAAACCATAGTCATCATTATTCGGCAAACCATCTGGTTCATAATCTAGGAACACCCTACCGCTGATAGTTCTACTGTTTGGCAGTTCAGCAAAATCGTTCCCGATAGAAGCTGTATTTGGTGGCAATATAATGCTTGTGATTTGACTTGGAGTTACCGCAGGAGCAGTTGCTGTTCCTGAAGTTCCGCCATTTTCAACCGCACCAGCAATTGTCATACCATTAGTAGTATCCGTTGGCTGCGTTGGCTCACGCACAGAATATGTCGCTGGGGTCAAACCTTCAAAAACATAGCTTCCATCACTGTCTGTAGTGGTTGTTTGAACAACCACACCGCCATCATCTAGCAGCTGAATTGTTACACCCACAATACCAGCATCAGAACCATTTTGTTCACCGTTATTATTCTCATCCAAGAACACAACACCAGCAATTGACGAGCCAACAATTTCCGAAAAGTCATTGCCTGACGAACCGCTAACTTCACCACCTGCCCCATCGCCTAGCAGAGTAATTGATGTAATTTGACTGGTTTCCGTAGTTGGGTTTGAACCTGCACCAGCAGTTCCAGAACTTCCGTTTGAAGGGGTGATTGCACCCGCAGTTGTTGTGCCGTTCAAAGTTCCACTCGGCTGAGCTGTTTGACATACTGAATATGTCGCGGCTGTTAGATTGCTAAACAGATAGTTACCAGCAGAGTCTGTGCTCACCGTTTCAAGCAGCGTGCCAGAACATGTTGCACCGCTACGAAGCTCAATAGCAGAACTTCCAATTGGAGAATCTGTTCCTACATCAAACGCACCATTTGGAATTGTGTTGTTATCACGGAAAACCCTACCTGTGATGAAGCCTAGAGTACTAACGGAAAGAGGAGCATTTGCTGCTTCTTGGTTGTCGCCCACATCAGTTTCCAACGCCCCTGCTGGAATGTTATTTATATAGTCACCTGCAACTGATGCCGTAACATCAAAGCTAATTGAGCAACCACCCGCTGGGATGATTGAGCCATTTGCATACGCAACCGCAGAAGCCCCAGCATTTGCAACAAGAGTGCCTGGGCAGGTTTTTACAACATTTGGAGTTGACGCAACAACCACCGCACCTGGAGCAACTGGCAAATTGTCGGTGAATGCTGAAGTCAAAGTTGCATTCGCATCATTATCGTTACCAAGGAAAATGGTTACAGTAGAAATTCCGCCAGAACCAATAACAGGTGGCGAGAATTGCTTGCCCACAGTTGGCGGAGTTGAAACAATCAACTCTGCATTTGTCGGCTCACCATTCGTGATACCTTCAAAGCTGCTAACCGCTTCAGCTGGAATGTTGTTTACATATGTTCCAACAATGTTACTCAAAACGTCAACCGAAACAGTACACGCCCCACCACCAGAAACAGTCGCGCCAGTTAACCTAATGCTAGTAGCAGAAGCTGGAGCAGTTACCACACCACCAGCACAAGTTGTTGAGGCATTTGGAGTTTGCGCAACTGCCAAGCCAGCAGGGAAAACATCCTCCAAAATCACTTGCGTTGCAGCAACCGAATTTGGGTTTGTAATTGAAATCGTCATCACGCTAGACTCACCAATTCTGCGTGAAGCATTGCCTGTGGTGAAAGTTGCGGGATTGCCAGAATCGAGTGTTCTTGAATCAAAAGCCTTGTTGATAACCAGCGAATCTTTCGCACGAAGAGTATCGCTAGTTGGATCAGAGTTGGTTACATCAATACCACCCACAGTACCAGTTACAGCACCAGCAGGGATCACATTTTCGAAGTCACCTTCAGCAACCGCTGTAACATCAATTTCAGAGAAGCAAGACTCCACAGCACCACCCGACGCGGCGGGCATGTTTGCAGATGCAATCACAAACTGATCGTCACCAGAAGATGTCGCCGTTGCACCCGCACATGTTGTGGTAGGGTTTGCACCGACAGGAATTGTCACACCCGCTGGCATTATATCAGTCACGCTCACATTTGAAGCAGGCTGATTAGTTGGGTTGAAAAATGTGATACGCAAACGTGAACGCTCACCAGGAGCTATAACATTTGGAGTAAACTGCTTCGTAATACCAACATTTGCTTGAGTGGTTAAACTTGTTGTTGCTTGGCTAGAATTGGTCAAACCTTGGTCGTTCTCAACAAAGCCCGCTGGGATGGTGTTTGTGATACCACCCGTTTGAGTTGAGGTTACATTGAACTTAAATTCGCAAGTTGCACTGCCAGCCAAAGAAACACCACTAATCGAAGCAGAAGTTCCGCCAGGTGTCAAAGAGGTCAAACCTCCAGGGCAAGTTGTGGAAGCAGCGACAGTAGACGCAACAACCATTCCATTATCAGCCGCACCCGAAGTTCCGTCTGCCGTGAAATAATCAATCAAACTCAGATTTGTTACAGGCGTTGTTCCGTTCGACAACATAATTGTCATCTCACTAATTTCACCCGGGAAAGTTAGAGTACTAGGGCTAGTTGTTTTTGAAACAGTCACACCTTGTGGTGCATCATTTATCAGAGTAGCTACAATTTCCGTCTGGTTCTGCACGCCGCCATCAGCAGTAATTCCGCCAACAGGAATGGTATTTACCCAATCAATCCCACCAGTTGCCACAACATCAAACAACATATCACACGAGCCATTGCCCGCAATTTCAGCGCCATCCATTGTTATTGAACCAGCGCCAGCTGCGCCAGTGAATATGGTTGCGCCCGCACAAGTGGTGGAAGCCGAAACAGGATCCGCCAAGAGCATGTTCGTAGGCAATGGATCAGTAACAGAAATTCCTGTTATTGGAATTGGCCCAGAATTTTCTAGACGAACAATCACCCGAGACACACCGCCAGTAGAGACTGAAGTTGGCGTGAATAGCTTGGCAGCAGAAAGAGAAGAACTGAAAGTCATTGACTCAATATCAACAACCGCAGGAATGCTATATACAGTTCCGTTCGCAAAAGAACCACTCGCCACAACAGTTGCTGTATTAGTATAGACACCGGCTGCAGCCGTAACGTCAACTTGCACTAAACAAGTTCCAGCATCACCCAAACCTGAACTTGCACGAGCAGGAACAGTCGCACCGTTCAAGGTGATTGATGTCGTTCCAGCTGCGGCAGTAACCGTACCGCCAGCACATGTTGTTGCTGCATTTGGAACATCAGCCACACGCATTTGACCACTACCCGATGCAGCCGCTGGCAAGTTATCAGTTATTACAGCCGAAGTTAGTTCATTTGCCGAAAGATTAGAAAGCTCAATTTCCATCGTCACAACAGAACCTTCAGATACCACAACAGAACCTTCATCCGTGTCTTCATCTCGAGCGAAGGTTTTTCTTATTGTCAGAACGTCAGCGTCAATATTTCTAGTACCTGCACTAGCGGCACCGCCATTACAAATCAAATCCTCAACAGGACCTGGGTCATTATCATAACAAACCGTGTCCGCACCCAAAACATTGGTGATAGCATCACCCTCGGCTGCGACATCTGATGTCATTGCAAAAAATGTTACAACACAGCTCCCTGGTGAAGTAGAGCTATTACGCGCAGGAACAGTCCCTATCACAAAGTTAGCACTATCCTCATCAAGAATTGACGTGGTTGTTAGATCAGCACAACCAGTCCCCGAAAGAGCTGGAGTATAATTAACCCCACCAACAGTACCCGTTAAAAAGCTTTGCGAGTTTGATAAAGTATCGTCAATTGTGAGATCAGCAATTGATGATGTCGACCAGTTTTGCACCGTTACTCGATAACGAACAGGGTTACCAGGGGCAACAAACAGAGGCGATGATGACTTCAAAATTCTCAACGTATCTACAACCGTTATAGATGCCGAACGCGCCTGATTCACGATACCCGGAGTGGTAACGCCAACAGAGTTTGCAGGAATTGTGTTAGTGTAAGCAATTGGAGTGTCTGGGTTTTGAACAGTACCAATAAAGTTACCAGAAATTGTACACGAGCCACCCGCTGCAACCGTAGTATCACTTGTTTGCTCAAAACCAATGTCATTTGCAGTGTTCGCCAGAGTTCCAGCTGTTCCAGCGCCAGTACAAGACATAGTCGGAGTGCCAGACATCTTTAGACCAAAACTCAAATTCCCAACCCCATCAATTGGAGAATCAGAGAAAGTGTCTATTGTTAGCGGGCCTGTGCCACTGTTGTTAAATCCAATCTCGAACGCCCCAACTTGACCACTCGCAATCACAGATGAACTAGATGAGTTAAACGTCTTAGTAACACCAAATGGCGACCTCACCTGAATCTCAGCAGCAGAATCAAGAGGAACAATACCAATATCACTTGTAAAGTCTGTGGCACCAACAATTATATTCTCCATCTCATCGGGAGTTTCAAAAGAACCATTTGTTTGCCTACCCTCAACCTGAACAGTTATAGTACAGCTTTCACCAGCAGGAATCGTTGCCGCAGTTGCCGAAAGCGCAATGTCAGTTGCAGAAGGAGAGAATGTGAACGGAGTTCCGCCACCAGTACAAACAGATGTGGCCGAAGGAGTGCCAGCCACTTGGATAATTGCATCGCCGCCATCCAGAGGGAAGTTATCAACAACACCAATTCCTGTTAAATCAACAGTGTTAGCGAGGGGGTTTGAAACAGTTACTGTTAAAGTCGTAGGCGTTCCAGCCAAAAACAAAAGCTCATCGCCAAAAGCTTTCGTGACAAGAGGACGAGATAGCGGACGGGCGTTTATGCTTTGACTAACATCACCAACGTTAGAAACCACAGCTCCGTCATTACCAGCTACAGCACCTTCCAGAATTGTATATGTATAACCAGCAGACGCACCGTTTGAAGAACCAACCGTGATTGGGATAGTTATAGTACAAGTACCGTCATTATTATTTGCTCTTGCAGGAACAACGCCAGCAGAAAGCGAAAGGCTCTGAGAACCAGAAACAGCAGTTAAAGTTCCAAGGCCAGCATTTGTGGATGAATCAGAAGGGTCAAAACATGTATAGCCAGCACCACCTGATATTGACAAACCATCGGGCAAGGCCCCAGGCAAAGTGTTTGCAAAAGCCACAGCATTAATTGCAGAATCGACACTGTTGTTTGAAAGGGTAATTTCCAACACAGTGCTTTGACTAGGGAAGATATTAGTTTCCTCACCATCGCTAACAGTTACCGAAACACCAAGATCAGCAAGTGCCTGCCCCGAGAGGAGAAGACTCACCAGAAAAACTGACACAAAACCAAGATTCTTAAAAACACCCATAATATACACCCATCGAAAAAGATAATCTTAATTTAAGATTCCACGTTGAATCACGATTTTCAAGCTTTTAAGTAAAAAACAACGATTTTCGGGCATATTAATATTGCAGATGCCACGCCAACACCACTCAGGGTAGTGCCCGAGAACGCGGCACTACTCTGAGCTGCAGGGGCGTTATAAAACAACCATAAATAGACAGCGCGCGTGACAGCCGCGCTAGTTGCTAGATCATTGCCTCACATCCCAAGCACCATCATGTTGAGCGTGTTGTATAACAACAAGCTCCGAGCTATGGCTTTGCGGCAACTTTTCAGAGAAGCTTTCATATATCTATTCAGTGATAATTTCATCACTTCCAAACAACAAAAGCCTGTTGATGTTTGAAAAAGCGAATGATATAATCTTCTAAAGGCCTTGGCCTTAACTCTACTACGCAGAAACATCACACCCTACTGGCTTCGAGAGAAATTTATAACAATGCGCAGAATAATTTTATTTCCAATAATATCCCTCCTCCTAAGCGCTTGTGGAATCCCTCCCTATGACGAACCTGGGCACGAGAAGGCTGGCAAGCATGCGCATAAATTCACAGAGTTTAATCATGTTATTGCTGGACAAAACAGCCATGGCGTAAAGACTGGCGACACAAACAACCCAGCCGTACTTTTCATTCATGGCGCGCCCAGTGATTGGAGGGCTTGGGGGATGCACCTAGCCGATACAGACTTACTCGAAAGCACTCATATGATAGCCGTCGACCGCCCTGGCTACGGAGGTTCTGACGCTGGAAAATGGGAAGGAAGCCTCAAGCAACAAGCGCAGGCAGTTATGGAAGCCGCCCTCAAAGAACACACTGGCTCGTTTTTAGTTGTCGGCCACTCTTTTGGAGGGCCAGTAGCCTTGCAAATAGCCATTGATTACCCCGAACATACTAATAATCTGATTGTGCTCGCTGGGGCAATCGACCCTGAGCTAGAAGAGACAAAATGGTTTCAATATGCAGCAGATTTCTTCCTATTTCGCTGGCTAGTACCGACAAATTTTGATGTAGCAAATCAGGAAATATTTGCACTGAAAGACGAGCTCAAGAAACAACAAAAACTCCTCTCGAAAATAAAAACACCAGTATTAGTTATTCAAGGCAACGATGACGAACTTGTGCCAAAAGGCAATGCAGACTACGCGGAAAAGCACTTGATAAATGCGGAATTGGAAATAATCAGAATACCAGAACAAGGGCATTTCCTCCCATGGGAACAATATGATTTACTCAAAAGTCAGATATTGAAAAGAGTGGAAAACCCCGAACAACTGTTTCCACTCAGGTGACAATCATTCCCTTTATCCGCTATATCAAAACCCAACCGAAAAGTTTATAATCAAATTTATGAGCGATAATAAAAACAAAACGAGTAACAAAGAAGGCAACGACTACCTATTCATGGCTGGCGGTGTTGGCGCTTATGGCGTAACTGTTGCAGCTGTAACAGGCGCGGTTTGCCCCGCTTGCCTTGTCATCACACCTGCGTTAGTTGGCGCAGGAATTTACAAAAAAATGAAAAGCAAAAAGGAAAATAAAGATGCAGAATAAACATATACTATCAGGCGTTCTTATAGCCGTATTTATAATCGCATTTTCTGCGCTCAATGCCGCTGCCCAAACATCGCTGGCAGTTGGCGAGAAAGCCAACAATTTCACCTTGCCGAACGCGTATGGCGAGGAAGTTGATTTATATACCGAGCTAGAAAAAGGCGCTGCTATAGTTAGCTTCTATCGCGGTAGTTGGTGTCCAATATGCAATGTTCAGCTGCGCAGCTATCAACAAAAACTGCCCGAGATTCAAGCTTTGGGCGCACAGCTAATCGCAATCTCCCCAGAAACACCGTCAAGCACAGAGGCTGCATTGGTAAAAAGCAAGCTTACATTCCAAACACTCAGCGACAAAGGGAATATAACCGCCAATGATTATGGCATTCTATGGTCTGTTCCAGAAGGAGCTAAAGAAGGATTTTCGAAATGGCTGAAGCAATCATCTGGAAAAGAATTGGAAGATTTCAATGATTCAGAAGGCTATGCTTTGCCTATGCCCGCAACTTTTGTTATTAACAAGAATGGGATTGTGACATATGCGTTTGTCGAAGAAGATTATAAACAGCGCGCCAAAATTGAAGATATTATAAATACACTACAGGACATGAAGAATGAAAAAGAACTACCATCAAACTAAACCAGTTGAATTTGAATCTACCAACGGCATAAAACTATCTGGAAGATTAGAAACCCCAATTTTATGCGAGGCAAAGGCTTATGCAATTTTTGCGCATTGCTTCACTTGCTCAAAAGACATCGCCGCAGCCACCCATATCTCACGCAGCTTAGCCGCACTAGGAATTGCCGTTTTGCGCTTTGATTTCGCTGGTTTAGGAAAAAGCGAGGGGAGCTTTGCCGACAGCAATTTCTCTTCCAATGTTGAAGACTTGGTAAAAGCAGCCGAATTTTTGAGCAAAAACTATGCTGCACCACAATTGCTGATAGGTCATAGCTTGGGAGGCGCCGCAGTTTTGGCAGCCGCTGGAAAAATTGAAACCATAGAAGCCGTAGCAACAATTGGCGCACCAGCAGAACCTGCTCATGTTGCCGCACATTTTGCCAAAAGCAGAGACGAAATTGTGCAAGATGGAGAAGCTAAACTTTCAATCGGCGGAAGAGATTTCTGCATTAAAAAACAATTCTTGGAAGATATTGAAAGCCAAAAACTTGTCGAGAAAATCGCAGCCTTAAAAAAACCTATTCTGGTTATGCATTCGCCCACAGATAGCACTGTTGGCATCGAAAATGCACAAAAGATATATGAAGCCGCATCACACCCAAAAAGCTTTGTATCACTCGCTGGCGCAGATCATATATTATCCAACAAGAAAGATTCGGAATATGTTGCCGAAACTATAAGCTCTTGGGCGAAAAGATATCTCAATATCGAAACAAACTCGCAAGCTAACGAAGATAGCAGCGGGCTAACTGTTTCAGAAGTTGGAACGGCAAACTTCGTTCATAGAATCTCTGCAAATGGGCATAGCTTCATAGGAGACGAGCCAAAATCAATAGGCGGCGCAGATGCAGGCGCAGCACCATATGATTTTTTACTAGCCTCCTTGGGCTTGTGCAAGTCAGTAACGCTAAGACTATACGCCGAACATAAAGGTTGGGATTTGCAGCATATTGAGGTGGAATTAGAACATTCGAGAAAAGATGAGGCAGAGGCAATTGCTGTAAAGCTAAACTTAAAGGGCGAACTGTCAGAAGAGCAGATTAATCGCTTGCACGAAATTGCCGAGAAATGCCCCGTTCAGAGAACACTACAAAACCCGATAGAAGTTGAAACAAAGATATCAGTTTCAGATTAGGTATAATAGTTTTCTAATTCTATCGTTGTAACCTTTTTATAAAGGAGTACATCTTACCTTTAGTATATATAATTAATTTCAGAGGAGTATTAGATGGGACAGGTTTCAGGATTTGCATTGAGCACGATAGAGGTTCTAGCGTATTTGTTTGTTTTTGTAGTTGGGTTAGTAGTCCTTTGGATTATCTATATGTATATAGCCGACAAGGTTCAGACCAAAAGCACGCTAAGACGCAACTACCCAGTTTTGGCCAGATTCCGTTATTTGTTTGAGCATCAAGGTGAGTTTTTCCGTCAATATTTCTTCGCAAATGACCGTGAAGAAATGCCGTTTAACCGCGCTGAACGTTCATGGGCATACCGCGCTTCAAAGGATGTTGATAGCACAGTAGCTTTTGGTTCTTCGCGTGACTTGCGCATTCCCGGAACAGTTTATTTCGCTAACTGCCCATTCCCAATGTTGAGTGAAGACACTATTAAATCTCCAGAAATTACAATTGGGCCCTATTGCGACAAGCCGTATAAAACAGCATCGCTCTTTAACATATCTGGAATGAGCTATGGCGCAATTTCCATCCCTGCGGTGAGAGCTTTGTCAAAAGGTGCAAAAATGGCGGGTGTTTGGATGAATACTGGCGAAGGTGGATTGTCACCTTATCATCTTGAAGGCGGCGCAGATATTGTTTTCCAAATCGGTACAGCAAAATTTGGTGTGCGAAAAAAGGAAGGTGGCTTTGACGAAGAAAAACTGAAAAAAGCTGCTGCGCATGATCAAGTTAGAATGTTTGAAATCAAACTTAGCCAAGGTGCAAAACCAGGCAAAGGCGGCATTCTCCCCGGTGCGAAAGTGAATGAAGAGATCGCAGAAATCCGTGGACTTGAAGTTGGTCAAGATGCTATCAGCCCTAACCGCCACCCAGAAATTGATAGTGTGCCAGACTTGCTAGACATGATTGACTATGTCCGCAAAACCACAGGCAAGCCTGTTGGCTTTAAGGCCGTTGTTGGTTCATACGGATTTTTTGAGGTGCTATGTTCTCATATCAACAAACGCGGAATTGAAAGCGCGCCTGATTTTATCACTATTGATAGCGCCGATGGCGGAACAGGTGCAGCGCCGATGAGTCTTATTGACAATATGGGTATGCCTATCAAAGAAAGCCTGCCGATTGTTGTGGATATTTTAAAGAAGCATAAGCTGCGTGAGCGCATCAAAGTATGTGCCAGTGGTAAATTGATAAACCCTTCTGAAGCGACATGGGCATTTTGTGCTGGTGCAGATTTCATCAATTCAGCGCGTGGCTTTATGTTTGCACTTGGTTGCATTCAAGCATTGCAGTGCAATAAGAACACTTGCCCAACAGGCATCACAACACATGACAAGAAATTGCAGTATGGCCTAGACCCAGAAGACAAAGCCGTGCGTGTGATGCAATATGCAAAGAATATGCAAAAAGAGATTGGCATAATGGCGCATTCATGCGGAGTGAACGAGCCAAGGAAATTGAAGCGCCACCATGCACGAATTGTACTGCCTAACGGCAAATCTGTTGGCATGGAAGAGCTATACCCCGAACCGATAGACAAAGAGGCGAAAGAAAGCGGCTCTAAGGGCGGTGATTCGAATGCATGCAAAATGCCAACGGACGACTAGTTAGCTTCTTGCCTTTTCTGAGCTTCCAGAATTGCTTTCGTTAGTGCTTCTGGCATCTCTGGCAAGTCTTTTGCATCTGCACTAAACGCCTTTTTGCTCAAATCCTTGGTTAGGCGATAGGCATTGAGGTATGATTTGCAGGCTCGACATCTTGAAATATGAAAAGCAAATCTCAGGCGCTTTGGTGCGGAAAGTTCCCCATCTAGATAATCATCTATAAAACCATCAAAGCCCTGACAAA
>JALZVI010000161.1 GCA_023301015.1 Rickettsiales bacterium
AAAAATCCAAGCAGTTTCATTTTTTCTTTTATTTTCATAGTTGTGGAGGTTTAATTCCGAAGCTTTCCGTTGTGGAGAGCGAGGTAAGTTGTGAATTTACATCAACTTTTTGTCTAAGTCAATCAACGAAGCTCCAGCCCGTGTGCGCCCAATTCCGCCACCACAACTGCCTCAATATCCCGCAATCCTTCCGCGCTCTCGGCTTCGAATCGCACTACGATCTCTGCGCCTGTGTTTGAGGCGCGCATAAGCCACCATCCGCCAGCTTCATTCACGCGCACGCCGTCGATGTCGGAGAAGTCGGCGTTGTTGCTGTTCAGCTTGGCTTTGATCTCTTCGATTATGGCGAATTTGCGTTCCTCTTCCACGCTCACTCTAAATTCTGGGCTGGAGTGCATTTTTGGTAGGGCGTCGAGCAGTTCGCTGGCTTTTTGGCCACTTGAATGCATGATGTTGATGAATCGGACGGCGGCGAACATGGCGTCGTCATAGCCGAAATTGTCTTTGAAGAAGATATGCGCGCTCATCTCTCCTGCCAGCGGTGCGTCGAGCTCTTTCATCTTGGCTTTGACGAGTGAATGCCCCGTTTTCCAGATGACGGGCTGGCCGCCGAGGCGCGAGACTTCTTGCTCAAACAGGCGGCTAGATTTGATGTCGGCGATGATGGGTGCGCCTGGGTATTTTTTCAGCACGTCGCGGGCGAGGATGGCGAGAATTTGGTCGCCGTCAATCATGCGTCCCTTGTCGTCGATAATGCCGATTCTGTCGCCGTCACCGTCAAAGCCAAAGCCGATGTCGAGCTGGTTGTCTAGCACGAGGGCGATGAGCTGTGCGTTGTTTTCTAGCTTCGTTGGGTCAGCTGGGTGGGCAGGGAAGCTGCCGTCAATTTCGGTGTTGATGAGGCTATGCCCGCCTTGGCCGCTTTCCATCATTTGGGTGGTTATGATGTCGGTGATTTCGCCCATTGCGCCGTTGGCAGAATCCCAGCCGATTTTTAGGTCAGAGAAGGCTGGTTCAAGGTTGGTGAGGATGTGGGTGATGTAGGCGGGGCGGATGTCTTGGTTGCTGACATTTCCGCTGCCGCTTTTTGTTCTGCCGATGTCGAGCAGTTGCGCAATTTGCTCGCCGAACATCGCGTCTTTGCCGAGCATGAATTTGAAGCCGTTATCGGCGGGTGGATTGTGCGATGCAGTGACCATAATCGCGCCGTCAGTGTTGAGGTGGAACGCGCCGAAATAGACCATTGGAGTGGGGCCAAGGCCGAGGTTGATGACATTCACGCCGCATTCATTCAGCCCGCGGATAAGCTCGCCACTTAGGGCAGGAGAGCTGTGGCGGCCGTCATAGCCAACGCAGATTGTTGCGTTTTCTGGCAATAATTCGGCATAAGCGCGTCCAATTTCATATGCGTCGGAATCGTGAAGGTTTTCGCCATAGCAGCCGCGAATGTCGTATTCTCGGAAGATTGTAGGTGTGAATTTGTGCATATTGAGGTTGTATATTAGTGGTGGAATTATGCAAGTTGTAATGAGATGTTAATGATTGTTAGGTACAATGAGGTTATGAGTGGAAAAAAAGATGCAGTTAATGCCGTTGGTGAAGTTGCGAGAACGCATCAATATACGTTGCTGCAAGATGCTTACCATGCGGACGATGCAAATTATGACTTTGCCCTCTCGAAAGCAGTTCTTAATGAATTGGAGGGGCAGGGTGTTAAGCATTATGTCCTTGAAATGGATCAGCGGGATCAAGGAAATATAGATCAATTGATTTCTGGTGAGATTTCAAGAAAAGAGTTCATAGACTTGCGTAGGGATACTTTTATATACGGAACTGACTCTGAGAAGACTAGAATTGCGTCAGATTTGGCTGATATGATTGTCACTGCGCAAGATTTGGGGATTGAGGTTCATGCTTTGGATAGGGTTGAGGGGAGGTTCACTAATACCCATGCAAATATAACTTTGCTCAGGGAAATGGGGATGCCAGCCGATGTTCCTATAGGGGAGCTTATTGACAAGCTAGAAGCTTCGAAAGAGAATTCGCCAACCAGAGATGAGCGCGAGTTTATTGACGAAACTTTGCTAGGTTTAAACGCCTTGAAGGTTGATCGGAGCGAGGGGGTATTTAGTGCCTTGAATGATGCGTTGTTTAAGGAAAGGAATGATGGCGACAAGGCTTTAGCCGAAAGAATCAAGGCGGCAACAGGAGATGAAAAGACTGCTATATTGTTCGGCGTTGGTCATGGTATGGTAAAAGATGGTGTCAATGGAAAGGATTTGGATGAGCATCTTGGTAATGATAAGGTTGGCAAGGTTCTTTTGACGCCGAGTAATGATACATACGAGCACTACATGATAAATATTATGGAAGGGCAAGTTAAAGAGCAGCCCGCTACAATAATATACACAGATGCAAAGGATGACTTTTTTGGTAGGCACGAGGTTCAGCCTTGGCAGGCGCAAGCTGCGGCGATTGGGGCTGAGTTAAAAGGAGCTGAGTTGAGAGATGCTCAATACTCACAACTAGATCTGCCAAGTTCTGCTGAACTAGCAAACGCGCCAAAAGCCATTCAGGTGCATGGCGATGAGATAAGCAGGTAGGCTGTGAGTGGTGTTAGCTGAAAGTTATGCAAGTTGTAACGATGCTGTAATAGTTATGTGCTAATGTTGATCTTATGGCAGAGTCGAAACTTAAACATACTTCAGTTTTAATTGTTGATAAAGAAATGGATTACGGCATTTATAGCTTTTTGCTAGATGATAAAGAGAAGCTAGGTTTTTTGATCAATTACGCCAAAGAATTCCGACAATCAGCGGAGGATGCAATCCGTGCGGGCGATAGAAGTAAGCTCCCTTCTGAGATTGAAAAAAGAGATGCCGATGTGTTTATGCAAAACGGTGATAGGAATTTTAAGCAAGAATTCACACGCTTGGCGGCTAAGTATTTTACTAAGCAAATTCATGGTGACGGGGTTAATTCTGAATATGCCTTAGGTAAGTATGATGATTCCACAAGGAAGAGCTTGAACAAAATGGATGATTTGAGAAAGGCTGAATATAAGGCCAAAGTAAAGCATGGCTTGTACGGGAAGGATAAGGACTTTGAAAAGTATTTATCTGCGGGTGGCGATGCAATAGAGTATGCTCTTGAGTCGGGCTTGTCGTCTTTTGCGAGTGATGGTAAGTCGGACGAAAGAATGAGCGATTATGCGCCAGATAAGAAGCTTCCAGTTTGTAGCCACTATGCGCCAACGATGGGAGTGATGATGCATTCGGCTGAGATACCGGGATATGTATTTATCAATGAAGTTATTCAATCTGATTTGCATGCTTATTACCCGCATGCTTCATTTATAACAGAAGATGGTGTGGCGATAATTGAAGCTAGCACGAAAGACGCGAAAGATGCTTATAGACCAGTTCTTGCCGCTAACAAAGTTGAAGGCGAGGCTAATGCAATTGACGCTCTTAAAAACGGTGGCAGGGTTATGGTTATGACTTATAATAATAAGGGCAACTCTGCTCGGATATATACCACCGACTCTTTTACAGAAGAGGCCGAGGTTGCAAGTGCTCGTTATGCAATGTCAGTATTGGAAAGAACTATAGATAGGTTTGATTGGCAAGGGAATGTAAATACAGCAAGATCTGCAATGCATATTTCAAGATTGGAAGACCTTCGGGAGTATCAATTTGACATTCCTGAAGTTAAAAATTATGCGAAGAAAGATACTGATATTTGGCCAGGGAAGGTTAATGCTGTGCTGCCAACTAGCGTTGACTATAGACCAACTGAATTTGACGTGGAAATGGCAAAAATTGGCAGGTAGCCTTTAAGCCGAGTTCTGTATTTTCCCCGATGGGTTAGAGGGGTGATTATGCAATTTGTAACTAGATGTTAATGTTTCTGTGCTATGCTCGAGGCATGGCACAGATTGAAATAGCAGCGGCTGCAGTTGGTGAGGTGGCTAAAAAATATCAGTATACATTGCTGCAAGATGGGTATCACCCAGACGATGCTAATTTTGATTTCGCTTGGTCGAAAGAGGTGATTGATGAGTTGCACAATGCTGGCGTGAAACATTATGTGATTGAGATGGATTCTTCTAGGCAAAGTGCAATTAATGACATTGCTAACGGAACGCTCAAGAAAATTGGCTTCACTGATGGTGAAATAGAAGACAAGGCGAAATCTATGTTTGCTAATGCAGCGCAATCTAGTGGAGATAGAGATAGGACTTCTGTGAACTTAAAGGAGATGATTGAATATGCTCAAACTAAGGGTATTAAGGTTCATGCGCTAGATGAGTCTAGCAACCTTCTTCAAGGTGTAGAAGGGGGGCGTGAATTTTATGATTTAATTATTAGTTTGGAGCTTAAGAAGATTAGCAAGGACGAGTTGACTGGTGAGCAAAAAAAGATGCTGGCTGAAGTTGGGCCTGCATTGCTTGAAAAGAGAATGGCGCAAGAGAGAGGGCTTGCGGATAGGATTATTGAAGCTACTGATGGAGAAAAAGCGGCAATTTCGTTTGGTGCATTGCATGGTATGGGGGCTATGGACGTGGATGAGTATTTAGGTGAGGGTAAGGTTGGGAAGGTTCTTCTTACTCCAAGTCCAGAGAAATTCCTTTACATGCAGGAAATCATGCGAGCAAGCGGTTTGATGGCAGAGTTGCCCTCAACTTTGATATATACTGACGCGTTTCCCAATGATGTGGAGGGTGAGCACGAGGTTTATGCATATCAAGCAGAGGCCAAGCAGATTGGTGAAGAAATGACGGGCGTTGAAATTGCCAATGCTAATTATGCTACGCTGGAAACACCTGCGGAAATTGAGCTAGCGGGCATCCCAAAAGCCATTCAGGTGCATGGCAATGAAATAAGCAGGTAGCCTTTAAGCCGAGTTCTGTACTCTAAAAGAGTGATAGCAATTCATCTAGGATATACGTTGCCATATACCTCTAACGTTCTACCCGCACACAAGCTAGAAACAGCCATGAGTGTGCCTATTTGAACTTTCTTCCGGTAGGGTTTACACTGCCAGTTTTGTTGCCAAAACCGCGGTAGGCTCTTACCCCACCTTTTCACCCTTACCTTGTACCGTTAGTCGAATGTATGAAAAAAGGATTTACCATACAAGGCGGTTTGTTTTCTGCTGCACTTTCCCTAAGGTTACCCTCGGCGGGCGTTACCCGCTACCGTGTTTCCTTGAAGCCCGGACTTTCCTCGAATGTTGCCACTCGCTGCTATCTTGGCTACCTGCGGAGGGGAGCATATACCTTATGGTGGGTGATTTCAAGGGTGATTGAAGTTTGGGCTTTTTTCACCTAGTACCCAAACCCGAGGCTTCCGCCCATTCTGATGAATGGGATGCAGTCATAGCTGTCATTGGTGGTGTTGTAATTTGCGCCAGTGCTGCAGTTAAATAGCTGTCCTACTCGGTAGGAGGAGTGATTGACGCTAGCGGCAGCTATGAATCCTGAATCTGCGCCTTTATCATCCATTTTATAGTCTAGTGCGTAAAGCTCTATGGGTTTTGCAGCTCTTTGGCCGCTTGAGCCAGATCTGAAAATGTTGTTAGAAAGGAAGTTTGTTTCTGTCATCATCACATAATGGTTGCGGATGTTAACTAAATCGGCTCTGAACCCACCAGAGTTGGCATGAGACATTGCTACAATAACAGCGTCGTTGCTGTTCATCCTTGCTGAGGGGGCTTGCTTCCCGCCTTCTGGAATGATTGTAAATGTTGAGTAAGATTTGCCTTCATAGCTGTCTGGGAACAAGCTTGACCA
>JALZVI010000162.1 GCA_023301015.1 Rickettsiales bacterium
TGACTATTTTTGTCCACTGGACAAAAATTATTGCATATCGTCATCTCACAGTTCGGGTACCCATAACCCCAAGTGCTCTTTACACCACTTAAGAGTAGTTCCTAGTTTAAAATATGTCTATCCGAAGATTCCATATTGAATTTCGGAACAGGTCCCGTTCAGTCCTTCCCATTTGTGAGGCCTTCGAGGGTATAGTTTGCGGCAATCCTCGCTCGTTTCTCTTGGCACTATGACCTCGGCTGACTTCCCTCTCTACTTTCATAGAGTTAGGACTTCCCCAGGTAAGAGCTTATTCTTTCTTCTGATCGCTGCGGTATCTACTCATTTGAGTTTATTGGTCAAGGGCTTCGCAATGATCCCGTGAAAACGGGACAAGTTGTGCTTACTTACCCTCTCTAAACAGCCTCTTTATACCGTTCCTCCTTTTGGCTAGCTTCAAGCCTACCCATGAGTAGCAGATTTTGTAGTCTCGCTTTCTTCAGTCCTGCAATTTCTCACAGCAACCTTGCGACTTACAAGTAGACTTCACCAAATGCCTACGAGTGACTTCCACCCCTAAAAATAATTTACTATCTTACGATAGTAGACCCCATACTGGGCACACACATTATATAACAAAACATAGCTGTCCTTCGGGTCAGCAACGTTTGTTATATTTAACGTTGTGATCCACATGAAAATCAAATACCTATTAATTTCAATAAGTTTAAGAAATAGAAATCATAATGAGCAAAATATTTTTAAGCCATACAAGTGTAGACAAACCTTTTGTTAGGACGTTAGCAATTGATTTAAGGAGAAATGGACATACGGTTTGGATAGATGAAGCTGAGATAAATATTGGTGATTCATTAATCGGCAAAATTAGAGAAGGATTAGATGAAGTCGATTTTGTTGCCGTTGTATTATCAAAAGCTTCAATACAGAGTCAATGGGTTCAAAAAGAAATTGAAATTGCATCAAACAGAGAAATTGAAGAAAAGAAAGTCGTCGTACTTCCATTAATTATTGAAAACGTTGAACTACCTGGTTTTCTAAAAGGAAAACTTTACGGCGATTTTTCAAAGAAGGAAGAATATGAAACTAAGCTTGATTTACTTTTAAGAAGCTTAGGTGATTCCAAACCAATTAAAGTCGATAAAGAACAACTACAGCAACTAAAGCAAGAATTAGCCGAAGCACGTACAATTGCTAATTCTCATAAAGAAGAAGCTGAAAAAATGAAAAAGTATACATTGTTTTCGAAAAGTGAAAACCTGAAACAATCAATACTTGAAGAAAACAAAAATTATCCTGAATATGCTCCTATAAATAATGTTTATGCTTTTGAAATAGATGATATTTCAATAACACTTGGAAGCGTTCTGTGGGCAATTATGAAAGTTAGAAGATACGGAGCTCATCAATTGGAAGCTTTACTTACCATTTCGGATAATTGGGACAATGTTGATCGTATGCTTGAAGCTTATGATGACTTATTAAGTGATGAAAAGTAAAGGAAAGCATATATCATTAAGTAGGACTACATATCTTCTTTCTTCGTCGCAGAGACGCAGCTTACTATTATACGTTAGCTGTAACAGGAGCCTATTCTAGATAAAAAAACTTAGTTCTAATATTAACTTGAATATAAATGACATGAAATCTAAAAGTTTAGAGCGCACAGAACAATGCTATATGTGTAACAAACCATCCACATCAAAAGAGCATGTACCTCCAAAATGTATTTTTCCTGAAGCTAAGGATTTAGGCAGTGAAAAATTTAGAGAAAATCTAATCAAAGTCCCTTCATGTGATTTGCATAACATGAAAAAATCCAAAGATGATGAATATCTTATGATCGTTCTTGCTATTATCATTGGAAATAATCTTTATAGTTTAATTCAGGCATCTACAAAAGTAAAAAGAGCAATAGAAAGAAGAAAGAATGATTTTCTTGACAAAGAAATATTGAAAAATACAAGAGTTGAAATTCGAAAAATAAATTTGTTCAGAGGCTGAACCATGATAGTCGCTAAAAAGCACAATTCCACTTACATTTTGTATTAGGTTATCCCATGCTTGTGCAGGGCTGTTCGTCCCATTACCTGTTTTAAGTATTTCCCAACTGCCATCAACATCCGACGGCAAAATATCATTATTTGATTTACTGATAGGAATACAAAATTTTTTCCATTGGTTTTCTGCAGTAAATTCAGTTGCAAAATTAAATTTAGCTACTATAACATCTCCTGGAGGAACGGGGAAGTTTGATGGATTAGTCCATCCAATAGTCCCATCATTAATTTGACCTTTATATAATATGAATTTAGGTGTAAGTAATTCTCCATTGTTTGGTGCACCATTTAATGCCAATTTATAATCAAAGCACAAACATTTCCCTTTGTATTTACTGTTCCAATTTCCTTTGAAATCACTAGTATTCCAAATAATTGACCGCCCTCCAGCATCTGATGCTGTAATAACTTCATTGTATCCAGACTCGTTAACAATTTGAACATTTCTAACTTTATCTTGATTCCAGTTAGATAGATTTCCAATACTGACGCATTGAGTTTTAGCTGAAAAATGAAATAGCATGCATAAAATTGATATTATGATTGAATCTGGTCCTAATGCAAGGACAGTTCAAATCCATTTAGCACCATTTACCTTAGTAGGTGCAACAACTAGGTCTGGTTTGCTTACAGCGCCTATGAGAGCGCGTTTTGGCATATCATCCCGACTTCAATATTATTCTACTGATTTACTAACTACTATAGTACAACGTAGTGCCACGATTTTAGATGTTCCTATTTCCATGGAGGCAGCCATTGAAATTGCAGGACGAAGTAGAGGAACACCTAGGATTGCAAATGCATTGTTGCGACGTGTTAGAGATTTTGCTCAAATTAAAGGAGATGGCACTATAGATATTGTAATCGCAAAA
>JALZVI010000163.1 GCA_023301015.1 Rickettsiales bacterium
CTAACAATTTAATCCCACCCATCAAGACCAGCAGTCGAGCGGAGAGGAAATCAAAAACCACAGCCCTGAGCACGTTTCAGCCTGCAAGGCATAGCCGCCGCGGGGAAACAATAATAAAATTCCTGAGCACGTTTCAGCCTGCAAGGCGAAGCCGCCGCGGGGAGACAATAATATATCACTCCATCTCCAAGCCGCCATTCACCGAGAGCGTCTCGCCTGTAATAAACCCCGCGCCGTCATCAACCAAAAACGCAACGCAGCGCGCAACTTCTTCCGCTTCACCCAAGCGCCCAACTGGCACTTTGGCGACAATCTTTTCCAGCACCGCCGCATCCACAGCCGCCACCATTTCCGTATTAATATAACCAGGCGCAACGCAATTCACCGTAATTCCCTTACTCGCATTTTCGCGCGCCAAGGCCTTGCTAAATCCAAAAATCCCAGCTTTTGCGGATGAATAATTCGTCTGCCCAAACTGACCAATTTGCGCGTTGACGGAGGATATATTCACAATCCGTCCAAATCCTCGCTTCCGCATGCCCGCAATCACCTCGCGGCACGTGTTGAAGCAGCTACTCAAATTCACATCAATCACCTTATGCCATTGCTCTGCCGTCATCTTATGCAAAGCCGAATCACGCGTGATTCCTGCATTATTCACCAGTACATCAATCTCACCTAGCTCCGCCACAACCTCAGCAATTCCTGCCGCACAAGCGTCATAGTCCGAAACGTCCCATTTGAATGCAGCAATTCCAGTTTCCGCTGTGAACTTTGCCGCAGCGTCATCATTGCCTGCATAATTTGCTGCAACCTTGAACCCAGAATTTTTCAGTGCAACGCAAATGGCCTTGCCAATTCCTCTTGTTCCACCAGTAACTAACGCTGTTTTCATAATATAAATCTCATGCAACTATAGGTAGTTACACGCGCCGCCAAAGTCAAGATAATCTAGAAATCTTTCTTCAGGCTTTCTCTGCGTTGCGCAATTGCTGAGTTCAATGCATTCCGAAATTCAATTGGGTTGTCAATAAACCTAACAGGCGCCATGCCCGTTCCCGTTCCGCGCGCTGCCACACTGCCAGATCCGAGCAAGCGTTCCAAAATGCTCTGGTCAATAATCACCGATTCAATTTTTAGCAGCGGAATTTCGATAGTTGTCCGCTCAATCAGCCCAAATTTTGCAATAATCCTACGGTTTGTCACCGCCATTTCTGTAGAATATTTATAAATCGCAGCCTTCGCCAAACGCAGCAACGCCACCAGCACAAGGCCAATGCTCAGCCACCTAATCCACTCGTCATTCACTCCAGCAAAAATGCTGCTATAGATAATCAACACAATTGAAATCAACAACCAAACGGCTGTATCGAAAAAAATTATCGGGTGAATATCGGCGTAAATACGCACCTCTTCACCATCGCCTAGGTTATCTTGTATAAATGACATCCTACAATCATAGGTGCGTCAATTTCTTTCTCCAAGCTATTTCTCAAAATACGCGACTAGCTCGAGATGTTTTGTGAGATAGAACTGATCAATCGGCACAATTTCCAACAATTTCCAACCTGCTAGCAGCAATGCTTTTGCATCGCGCTCAAAAGTTTGCGGGCTACATGAAACCATCACAATCTTGTTCAACTCAGCCTCCGCCAACTGCTGCGTTTGCGGCAAAGCACCATTGCGCGGCGGATTAATCACCGCCATATCAAACGCTTTCAATTCACTCGCGCGCAATGGCTTTTTGAACAAATCTCTGCTCTGCGCACTCAAACTATCATCCAGCGCCGCCTTCCGCGCTGCGGCATTCAACGCAAACACCATGTCATAATCGCCCTCAAAGGCCACAACATGCGCTCCTGCCCGAGCCAGTGGCAGGCTATACGTCCCGCACCCAGAATATAAATCCACAACATTGACAGCGCCCTTGGCCTTTTCCAGCACAAAATCCACAATCGCATCCTGCCCAGCTTGCGTTGCCTGCAAAAATCCGCCCACGGGGAATTCCACTTGCACGCCACCAAAGCTAACCACAGGAACTTCTTTCTTATAAACAGCTTTCAAATCCTCATCCGCAACCTGCACAGAAAGCCGCAAAACCGCAGACGTTTTCGCAAATTCCACAATTCTCTGCATATCAGCAGCCTTCGCAGCATTTTTCATATTCACCACAACATCCACACCGCTGGCAAAATTTGTTACCGAAACGCCGCTCACATTCCCTGGCTTTTTCAGCTGCCCTAAAAAAGCTTTGAAGGCTTGCGAAAATGCAAAAACCTGCGGCTCAAGCACAGGGCACATTTCAATATCCACTAATGCATTCGACCTCTCTCCATGAAACCCCAACGCAATATCACCCTTGCTCACCGCAACCTTAAAATCCGCTCGGCGCCGCGTTCCCGCACCAATTCTCACTACATCCTTCAGCATCTCATCCGCACATCCCAAACGCTGCAAAACATCACGCAAAATCTGCTGCTTAAAAGCATAATATTCATCATCATTCAGATGCTGCAAATTGCAACCGCCGCAGCTCTCATAGTGAATACAGATATTATTTCCCGTCATATTACCAATAATAGGGCAAATTCATCACCACACAAGAGAACTCTACAATCCTTGCCAACCAAGCCTTACAGGCTCAAATCTCAAACCCCTTCGGGAAATATACATAAAATCCAATGTATCTTTAAAAGATCCTTAAATCTTTTTTGCTACAAAGTTCAACCCAAGCGAGAAGTGGGAGTTTTTGGCTAGGGGTATGAAGAGCATAATTGGTAACAAATATTTGGATAATATGGAGACAGTAAATGGATAATTTCCATAACAGCGCATTTAAGATTTTTTTGGCGGTAGGTTTTTTAGGAATAGCAATATTACTATTCGGAGGCATGCTTGGAAAAAGCAGCAATGGACTCGGCCTGCTCGAACCAGCATCTGGCGGCAGATTAGGACATTATGCCCCAATCTACGAACCCTCTAGCGATAACGAAATCGGCTACATGCTGCCCATTTCCTATTAAAGAGCGGCCTGCTTAGCCACAAGCTCAAGCATTTCACGCGTGTCACGATCCTCTTTTGGCGTCTCTTCCATATATTTCCACGCCGCCGCCATCACCGCGTCGCAATATGTCTTCACCTGCGGGTTTGCATCCACAATCGCGGAGGTGAATGAGTTGAGAGTATCCATCGGAATAAAGAATTTATTGCCACGATAATTTGAGCCATAGCGCCCTGGTGCAGTTCCACCTGGAGATTCCTGATAGCTAAATCCACCACGACAAGCCACCTCAGATCCCATGCCCTTACCGCCATGCTGAAAATCCAGAATATCACCAAAAGTGTCGCCATTAGCATTGCCAGTCACACCCAGCCAGCCGCCATTAAATCCAGAAATAGCCGCCGTGCCATCGCCCGTAGTAATATTCCCCGGAATCAGCGCCGCCGCAATATCCGTAATCTCGCCATAAAAATCACCCTCGCCACGCTTCGCGCCTTGCACCAGCCCAGCTTTCGCCCAAACTTCCTTGCAAACCTCTGGCAACAACTGCTCGCCACGGCTAATCGTCCATTTCGATGAATAAATCAGCTGCAATCCCAGCGCTTTATGTCGCTTCGCACAAATTTCCGCAAACGGATACATATCCTCAACGCAAATATGCTGCTCAATCACCGCCGTGTCACGCTCAACGCCATCTGCACCCGCAATTTTGCGGATCTCGCAAGATTTTTCCGCATAAAAATCGCCCGAACCAAATCGCGCCACACCAACTGGCTTCACATATCTCCCATCACCAAAAGTGATCCGAAACATCCCCACGCAACCCACCAAAGGCCGCAAGCGAATATTCGCCGATTTCCAGCCCTTAGCCTTAATGTCAGCATGATTAGACGCCGTAGAAATCTTAATCCCACCTTGGTATTGAATCACCTTCTCAGCCGCTTCCTCAATGCATTTATCATCCGACGCCAGCCGCGCCTCAACACCCACATCAGCGTCAATAAACGGAAAATCCGCAAACACAATTTCGCGAACCATAGTAGCACAATCCCGCGCCGACTCATCCCCATTCATAAACACCACAGGCTTCAAATCTTTCAAATTTTCTATCATGAGTTTTATTATGGGCATCAATTCCAGTTTGTCTAGGAGGAATTCTTAACCAAGCTCATTCAAAATGGTTGAAGCAGCATCTAGACTTGGTTCCAAAAAAGTTAGGGGGTTGTTCTGGAGCTTTAAGAACCACTCACTTTGCGTCTAAGGATTAATTTCCTGCGAAAAGCCTTCAAAGAGATTGCCAACATCCTTAAATTTTATATTGCTTTCAACCCCTCGCTGTTGTATTAATTATAGTTAACTAGATGGCCAAGGTATTCACACCTGGTAGCAAACAAAATTTATATGCATAAAAAACCAACAATATTAATCAATGTAGATTCCACCGCAGGGTTTGGGCATTTTAATATTGTGGAGATGCTG
>JALZVI010000164.1 GCA_023301015.1 Rickettsiales bacterium
CCCTCGGAAATCCTCAAACAAGCGGGCGTGGAGCAGACGGTGAAAGGGTAAGAGTGCGGGGCTGGAATAGGAGGTAATGTCTCCTCAAACTCTTATTCTACGAGAGATTTCATCCCTATTCTATGCCAGCCACGTTTTTGCAAACATCATCGATGATTTGCGATCTTAAATCCATCGCTTGCAGCGACTATAAATCGTCGAACAATTGGTTAAGGTCGATATTGTCTTCTCCTTGATAAATCCAAAGCTCATCCGAGCTATCTGAATCCTCGGGTTCATCAAACTCGAATGAGAGGTCTTCATATTCAGCCGCTAGCATTTCAAGCTTTGTCTTAAGCGCTTCCTCCAACTCATCCAGTTTGCTAAAGCCCAAAAGGTGTGTCGCAATTTCAGAACTTGAATCAGTTAGATTGCTGGCATCATCCTCTGAGTCAACTTCTTCTCCAAACGATTTTAGATCATACCTTCCCCGTTCTTCAATCAGTTCACCAATTTCAGTAACCTTCCGTCCAAAGCTCTCCTTTGAACTTTCGAATGGTTCTACTTTCTCGATAAAATATAAGATGATTTCTAAGCCGTAAATATCGTCGCTAAGGTGTTCGGTAGAGCGATTCCAGATTTCTGCACGCCTCAAACATTCGACCCACTGAGGCTTAAATGATTTAGGGCGATTGTATTTTTCGTAAGTATCGAGAAAGACCGACAGGAGACCGACTTCATCAATTTTAAGTTTATCAATTTTTTTCGGAAGGATAGCTCGGAGGTCACTCAAAGTCGCAGTAAAAATCGGAATGCGACTGTCATCTTTGGAGATTTTGATAAGCTCACGTAGCGCTTCAGACAAGATGGCGTAAAAGACCGCGCTCTCGACCAGCTCTTCGCGCACCCTCTTCGCAAAAATCGTCCAGTCTCTTTCGTCCAGTAACAGCGGTAGGTGGAGGGAGCCTTCTTCACCTCCTCCAACTGAGCATGCCAGCTTCAAGCCAGCCCTGCTACACGTTTTAAGAAAATGCCTCCTTTCTTCGGGGCGGCTGGCCAAAATCTTGATTGCGAGATCACGACAGCTGGGGTGAATCCACTCCATACTCTGTTCATTTAGAGTAATAAAAGCCTCACTGAGAGGTTCGAAAGCTTCTTCAGGTGCTAGTTCATACTCATCAGGACACACCTTCCGGTAAGAATGATGAGCAGTTGTCTCGTTGTCCTTTGTTAAAAGTGAAAAAAGCGCCCAGCGGTAGTTTGGATTGAGAGTCTTGAAAGTTTTTTCCATTTGCTCAGTTGGTCGCCTGAGCGCTTGGATCATTTCCTTACGAGCATTCTCAGAATTTGGAGGAGATTGGTGAAGGCTCTCAGTCAATCGTCGGATTCTTTCAGGAGTGAAATGACTATTCCTAACGAGTTCATCGACATGCTTTCTGATCTCATGTCGGGTTTCTTTAGTCAGCTGACAGTATTTAGCATGACGATAAAGAATTCTCCCTTTTTCCAACTGAGTGAGATCACCCGCGTTTACGGTTACTTCTCCGATATCAGGAAACTTGTCTGAATACTCGGCCACATCGAGTTTAGCCTTTCCCATCTTAAGTAGGTGGGCACGGCATGTTAAAATGAGCCAGTGCTTTTTCCCCAACTTTGGTATGATATGGCTGAGCTCAGCCTGCCAATCACTCACCCTTTGAGGTTCATATTCTGTCCGCCCAAAGAAATCGTCGGCAACGAACACCTGCTTAATTTTTGGATCGTAGCAATCTAAAACCTCTTTTGGTGTTCGACATTCATACGCGTTCCAATCGTTCAATACCTGGGATAAAGCTATGACTCTACCAATCGTAGTTTTCCCCATTTCTGGAGGCCCCTCAAGAACGACAAAACCTATATCTTGAAGCTTTTCAATTGCCTCGGCGTATGCCCGGGTTTCAACGAAAATTTGGGCCTTCTTCTTAGCATATTTCAAAGCCTCTTCGCTTCGTGCAAAAGTGGCCTTGTTGACGATTCTTTCTAATAAAGAATCGATGTCAGTCACCGATAACAGCGCAGAACGTCTTTTGAGGAATTGAGCCACATGCAAATATCGTCGCCCGTGTGAATATGGATATGAGCCTTGGGTATAGCCTCAGATATTATCGATTCAATTTCACTCCGTTTCACCGAGGAAACTTGGGCATTGATCATGAGAACATAGTGTCTCGGTTCAATTTCCCAGTGTCCTTTTTTAAGATGTTCCCTGATCCGAGAGGCCTCGGACCGGACTGCCTTCAACACAGCAGGAATGGGTCTAGCTCCTGCCGCATTTGCTCCTGAGACAAATTTGCATTGAAATACAAATGGCCCATTTGATGCTTTTTTAGATGGATAATTAAGGCGGCCTTCAAAAAAGGCATCTCGACCCCAGTCGCCAGTGCCAGACCACACTTCAACACCCAACCCCAGCTTCACTTTGAGTAAGGTCTGACCAAGTTGCTCAAAGCCTAGCCATCCTAGTTCGTCTAATTTAAATTTTTGAGAAGTCATTATTTTGACAGTCGAATTGGATTTCGAAGTATTAGAAATGCTTTCAATTCTATGGATCTCAGCTAAATGGAGAACATCTAGGTGAGGATCGAAGTGGCGGTGTGTCTGATGAGGCTTAGTCGAGCCAATCCGTGGCCTCCTCCAATCAAGAGGTAATGACAGAAGTCGCCATGAGCGCTTCCGTTTCTGATTCGCTAAGACGAGGAGAGAGTTTTGCTTTATTGAGGTAGGAGTAGGAAATGAGTTCCTTACCTGCTCGTAGGTTTAAAATCTCGGTAATGATGGAAGGGTGGACCCGGAGCTGGCTGGCAAATTCCTTGATTTGCCAAATCTTAAGATCGGGGAAATTGGATTTGAATTCTAGCTCTCGGTCTAGCGAGACGAGGGTATCGTAAGCCCACGTATCTGCATCTAGCTCACGTTGATCGTCCAAGCGGGTCTCATATTCTGCAAAGATTTCTCCCGGCTCGGTGATATGGAGAAGGAGGTGAGCAATTTCATGGAAGAGGACGATCCAGAATTGTGAAAGTGAGCGGAATTTGAGGCTGTGAATGATCAGGGCTTTGTGATGCGTGAGCATGCGGGTGCACCCACGCAGAGCGGATTCCTTCATCGCTGGAACAAAGACTAAGGCGACTCCTGCTTTGGCGAGAATTTGCTGAACTTCACTGGCGACCTCGGTAAGTGGGTGCTGTGTGAGTTGACGGAGCTCTTTCACAGCTTTGTGGAGTTTTTTGCGGTCGTAGGATTCCGTTTGGATATGGCGAGCTGCTTGTTCGCCAAGCCAGACCCAAAGGCCTCCACTGATTGGGTTGCATTTTTGTTTTGTGTCCTTGAATGCGGCCATTGCTTGGAGGCGGTCATCCATCAGGCTTCCGAACGCGTTGAGGTCTTCACACTGGCTTAAGACACAAAGCTCGCTGCGACGCTCCTTTGGGCTTCGGATATTACGAACGACTCCGATCTTTGCGAGTTTAGCATAGTCCACACACCTCAGAACGTCTCGTTCCCTGGAGTCTGGTTGCCGTTCTTCGAGAGGATAAGATGCTGGAGTTTCGTTTCCAAAACTCCGTTGTTTGAGACGTTCGAATGCCGAAACATCGGCAAGAACGATCCTGAGTAGATTGCTGACGGAAGTGGATGGACGCGAGCGCCCCGAGAGCCAACGAGAGATGTTTTTCTCGCCGAGCCCTGTTATTTGGGAGGCGCGCTTCTGGGTGAGGTTGTATTTCGTTAGGAACGCTTGGATTTCCTCAGGGCTGATGACATTGAGGGCTGAGTTTAGGAATTCATCGATGTGAGAATTTCCGTCTTCTCCAATGACTGCGTGAGAACAATCGTCACAACGAAGAATTGGGGTGTTGGGCACAACGTAATCCCCCAACTGCGAGTGCTTCCCAGAGTAATCCTCTGAGACAGGCTGAAGCGTTCCGTGCTCACATTCGAAGCAGGGGATTTCTTCAGTCTGGATGGTCTCTGTGTTCTTTTTCATCGTTTAGCTAATCGGCAAGGATTCTGGGAAGAGTCTGGACGGTATCACTGGGGTGGACCGCGATCATGACTCTGGGAGGATCACCCTTTGGGGAAAGAGTGACGTGGACATCGAGAGCTGCAAAGGGCTCGCTCTCTGAATAAGCTAGAACGCATTGGTAGCGCTGAAGCTGATTCGGTTGGTTTTTGGGTTTCAGGTAGAGATGATCTTCTTCAGCTAGTCCGTAGGCTAGATCAGCGAAGAAGCCGTCTGCGGGCAGCCCCCATTCATCTAGGTAGTTCCTAGATGAACTATTGAAGTCTAGAAAACGCCGCCCTGAGTTCAGTAAGGCTTCGATGATCTGCTCACGAATTTCGTCGGGGGCTTTTCTAGGGAGAGGTGACATCTGCTCCCAAAAGAACTTGGTGCTTTTTAGCACCTTTTTCAACCAATATTATTTAGAAGTGACTAAAAACACCAATTCTTACGAACAGAACTACCCCATCCAAACAAGCGGCACTCCCCTTTTTATTGATTAGCGGTATCAAAAATGGGCCGATCACGGAGGCGTAACCTTCAGGGCAGACTCGGAGTATTTTTTGTCCTTCTGGTTTTTGGTGAAGCCGTCGGGGTAGCTGACGAGGAAGTTGTTTTCGTCGATGAGGTTGATGAGGTAGTGGGTGG
>JALZVI010000165.1 GCA_023301015.1 Rickettsiales bacterium
GCTCTTCCGATCTACATACTACAGTGGCTGGTGTGCCTGCTGTGGTGATGGCCTAGACAATGACGGCGATGGAAAGATAGATGAAGCTTGTGATCCCTTTCCTTGTGATGCGAATGTAGCCTACAAAGCACAAAGAGTTAACAATACCAATAGTGGTTATTCTGTAGGAGAATACCTTTTATCAGAATTTATAAATCTTGACAGCGCACCAGAACAAATTATATTGGGGACAATAGAAGATGATACGGGTTTACCTGTTTCTGTATCTATTGCATACAATACGCTAGACAATTTAATTTATGGTATCCAGAAAGTATCGGCAACAGCGTATAATATTTGGAGAATTGATGTTAACATTGATACGCAACTATTAGGAACAATTACAATGAGTATCTCTACATTAGCCTTAGATGCTGCTACCATGGATGATCAAGGGTTCTTCTACGCAGGTAGTAGATTCGACAATGGACATTTTATAAAAATTGACTTAAACACTTTATCAGAAGTTTATCATATTGAAACAACCACTGGATCAGACATGGCATTTAACCCTTCAGATGGTTTAATCTATGCGCCTTCTAGTGCAGGCCCCAAAGCATATAATACGTCAGATGGTTCATTTATGACGGCGGCTGGTGCAACCGGAAATGGTTCAGGATACTTTAATGACGATTGCCATATTCAATATCAACTAGGAAGTATCATAGGAGGGGTAAATGTGATAACAGGTATAGCAGAACCTAATTCGCCTGCTATAATTAACTACCTAGCTCTGGGCCCAGAGGACGCTACGGCATGTCCTATAAGATGTCTAGAAATCTGTGGAAATAATATTGATGATAACGGTAATGGACAGATTGACGAAGATTGTTGTAAACCTAATATTTTTACCCAAACTGTAAAAAGAATAGGAACCCCTACAATGTGCGAGATTCTCATTGCTGATCCAACACATCCACTTGGGTCACAAGATTGTGACGGCGGTGGAACAGATAATCTTACAGAATGTCAGAATGGTAATAATCCAGAAGACCCAAGCGACGATTAGTTTTCTAAGTAAGTCCTTCAAATACTTTCATTAGATGCGTAAAAGTTCATTAATTATGAGAAACATCTATCCATTCATATTCCAAATATTATGTGTAAACATACTTTTATCATTAGAGTCTTAAAAATATATAAGTCCGATGGCATAAAAGTTTTAGAGAAAAATGTGTTGATCATCAACAAGAAATCAATCTTGATATTTCATCACTTTCTAACGGTGTATATAACTTTACTTTTAAGGGAAAACATCTGTATCAAACCAAACAATTCATTATTCAAGATAAGCAGTTATAAATGATCTGTTTTTCGACTTAAATATTTAGTGTATAAAAACTCTATGCAACTCTATAAATCTCAGTTATTTTGGGTTTTGGAGAATGGACCAATAAAACATATAAGCTTCTGAATTGAACATAGATGATTTATATCATTCAATATATAGTCACATGGGGATAGTCAGTAATTACTATATCATCAATATTTCTACCAATCCATTTCTAATACCTTACTTTAGCGTAAGAATAAGAAATACTGATTATGAGTCTTGACAAAGAGATAGAAAAGCGAAAAACATTTGGCATAATTGCTCACCCTGATGCTGGAAAAACTACCCTAACGGAGAAGCTACTCTTATTTGGTGGCGCTATACAAATTGCAGGCGCTGTCAAATCTAATAAAATTAAGAAGTCTACGACCTCAGATTTCATGGAGATAGAGAAGCAGAGAGGTATATCTGTAGCGACTTCTGTGATGGCATTTGAATATAGAGGTAAGCAGATCAACATACTAGATACACCAGGTCACAAGGATTTTGCCGAAGATACTTATCGTACGCTGACAGCTGTCGATAGCGCTATTGTCGTGATTGATGTTGCCAAAGGTGTCGAGGAACAAACAGAAAAACTGGTAGAAGTATGTCGAACGCGTAATACGCCTATGATTGTTTTTATCAATAAAATGGATAGAGAAGGTCTGGATGGTTTTGATCTATTGGACGACATTGAACTTAAATTAGGTATGGCGGCTTGTCCGTTGACCTGGCCTATAGGCATGGGACAACGTTTCCAAGGTGTCTATAACATATATGAGAAGAAAATAAGACTCTACAATCCACATGGTAAGCAAAACGATGCAGAAACTGATGAAATAACAGATCTCAGTGATAGCAGGCTTGATGAACTTATCGGCGAAAAAGCAGCCAAAGTATTGCGTGAAGAAGTCAAGACACTAGAGGAAATATATCCCGCATTTGATAAAGAAGCTTATGATTTAGGGTTACTTAATCCTGTATTTTTTGGTTCGGCTGTTAATAATTTTGGTGTGAAGGAACTCTTGGATTGTTTTGTAGAGATTGCACCTCAACCATTGGAACGAGAAACTGAAGAGCGAGTCGTATTACCCAATGAAAAGAAATTCTCAGGATTTGTATTTAAGATACATGCCAACATGGATCCTAGACACAGAGATAGGATAGCCTTTATGCGTATATGCTCTGGGATTTTTGAACGTAATACGAATTACTACCATGTCAGACAGGAGAAAAAAATGAAATTCTCCAACCCTACCATGTTCATGGCCTCCAAAAAAGCAGTTGTAGAAGAAGCTTATCCTGGAGATATTGTAGGTCTCTATGATTCTGGTAATTTTAAGATAGGCGATGCGATTACTGATGGTGAAAAGTTACACTTCAAGGGTATTCCAAGTTTCTCTCCAGAGCAGTTCAGATACATCAATAACGCTGATCCTATGAAGTCTAAACAGCTTAACAAAGGTATCATTCAATTGATGGATGAAGGTGTTGCTCAACTATTTACCAAACTAGATAATAACAGAAAAATAATAGGAACCGTAGGAGCCCTACAGTTTGAAGTCATACAATATCGTCTTGAAAATGAATACGGTGCCAAGTGTACCTATGAAGGACTCCCCATGTTCAAAGCTTGCTGGGTAAGTTCTGATGACAAAGCCGCTATAGAAGAACTCAAAGTCCGTAGAAAGAAAAATCTAGCGACTGACAAAGAAGGCCAACTCGTATATCTAGCAGAATCTGCATGGGCCTTGCAGACGGCACGTGAGAATCACCCTGAGGTTGAGTTTCATTTCTCTAGTGAGTTTTAAGAATATTTGGATAGCCTTTAATAGAATTTGTAATAAAGCTAAAGAAGGTTGAGAATAAAGTATAAAATGCTATTTCCATCTGTTAAAACAATAGACTAACTTGTCTGTTCAATAACATATGGCCAAGGCAGAAACACGTCAATTAATCATTTCTACAGCAGCAGAACTCTTTTATCAGAAAGGTTATAACCTTGTAGGTATCAATGAAATAATTGCGCAAGCCGGTATCGCTAAAGCGACGCTATATAGCCACTTTAAATCTAAAGAAGATCTCTGTACCGCTTATCTAGAAGAAAAAGACACTAATTTAATAACCGCATTGAAAGCATTTCTGGATACTAAGAGAAAAGGAGAAAATAGAATAGTTGCCATACTAGAGTTCCTACTAAACTTCTATAACAGCAAAGATTTCAGAGGATGCTGGTGTATAAGAACCCATGCAGAAATATCTAATAATAGCCAGGTAACCCAACAAATAAGAGATAACAAAGCTAATCTTCTAAGACTCATAGAAACTGAAGTTCAATTCAATCTTGACAACCTCGTCCAACCTAAAAGAATTGAACTATCTAGAACGATTTATCTGCTCTATGAAGCAGCTGTAATGGAAAGTTTTCTGCTATCAGATGCTTGGCCTATCGAACATTCAATCTTGATATTGAAGAAGAGTTTGAAGGATCTTTAGCCCCAAAAGAAGTCGCTGTCTTAGTTTTTATTCATCACCGCCGCAATCCTGTATTTAAACTTCATTCATATTGTCAAGCCATTAGCAATCCTAATGACTTTTCTTTAGTTCTGCTCAAGACGATTATAGTAGTAATTCTGACTATTTGGCAAGGAATTTTCTGTAGCTTTATTAAATTCACTCTTATTGTCCAAATCAATTACTATTTATGAAAAAATCTCTATTATTCTTACTGTTTTCGCTTACGGTGCAGTTTCTTTCTGCACAAAATAATGGTGATACCATACTTGTAGAATCATACACCTTCGATAATGACGCAAGGGATATTATGGTCCAATTTCCAGATGACCCCAATCTGACATATGAAAAAATAATCCTCCGTTATACGATGAGATGTAAGGATGGAAATATATCCACTTCTGCCGATAGAAACCAAGGCTGTGGAGAATGGGATTTTTCTAACAATACTTACCTAGTTGATAGTACTGACCTGGAGATTCTCGTGGATCAAGCACCGAGTCACTTTATTACGAACTGGGCTGAGCCACTATTTCCATTTGTAAGTACACCGGCCTATAACTACTATCGTGAAGAGACGCAGGAAGTTATAGTGAATAATATAAACTCAGAAACAATGCATATTGCTGGTAATAGCACCAGCAATCATGATGATATATTGACAACAGAGGAACTGGCAGGGAAATCACAATTTCTATATACTGCAGCAGAGTTAGCTGCAGCAGGAGTAGAAAGCGGAGAAATTGCAGCACTATCTATGGACTTACAAGGAAATGCTGGAGAGGCTAATTTTCTAAGAATAAAAATGAAAAACACAAGTCTGACTGATATGACTAGCGCTGTGGAACTAGACAACTTTACAGAAGTCTACTATAATACTACAGACTTGGCATCTAATCAGTCTAATAGGTTCCAATTTCACACGCCGTTCTTATGGGATGGTAATTCTAATGTACTCGTAGAATTTAATTTTTCTAATCATAATGGCAATAGAGAAAAAAGTACAATCGCGGGAGATGTTACTCCAGAAGTACTAGGGCTTATAAGCACAACAGGTAGTGAATTTTTACTTAATTCTAATACTTACATAGAAGCAAATGACTATAGAGGTATTGCCGGTAATAGCAATAGAACAATAGAAGCTTGGATAAAAGCTGATGTTATAAGAAATGGAGAAATATGCAGTTGGGGATCAGGAGATATTGGAGGAAAATGGACATTCAGAATGATATCTAATGGAAGGCTCCGACTAGAAATAAGTGGTACTGGAACTGAATCTACAATTACAGTAAATGATGGAGAATGGCATCATGTTGTCTGTGTACTAGACGGAGACAATGCCAGTAATATCAGATTTTTTGTAGATGGGGTTGCTGATACAAATTCTGTAACAGGTTCAGGTGTTATAAATACAAATATAGTAGACGGCATCAATGTCAGAGTTAATAGAGGGACTAACAATAGATACTTCGATGGGCAAATCGATGATGTAAGAATCTGGGATACTAATCTATCCGGAGAAACAATCCGTAATTGGATGAGAAGGGACTTGGATGACAATCATCCTAATATTGCAAACTTACAATTGCATTATGAATTTGAAGGATCGGGTACAGAGATCATAGACAGCTCTCCTAACGGAAGAAATGCAACACTTCTTGGTATTGACTTCAGAACAAATTTTGCAGATGGCAATGGTATGTTTAAAGATTTCACAGCAACTAATGTTAGGCCAAGTCTTACTTTATTTCAAGGTGACTATGATCTAACGACTGTTACTAATATTGTAGAAAGACCTTTCGTAAGAGCAAACCAAATTTTTGTTACCGAGAATACTATCGTTCCTGGGAATGACAACATAGCCATAGACGACCAGATCTTGTCTACTGATCCAGTTGAATTCTGGGAAGCAAAAGAATACATATTTGATCCTGTGACTGGTGTACAAATAGAAACAAGAGATCTATCCCCAGATGGCACAATAGAAATCACTGATCTCAACTATACAAGAAGATGGCCGATGTATAATGAGTTAATTTCTTTTGTAACACCTTATGGAATAGGTTTAGATTTTGGTAACGATGGCGCTAGTTGGTACTTTGACATGTCTAATTATGCATCTATATTGAAAGGTAATAAAAGAATGCTCATGACCCTTGGTGGGCAAAATCAAGAAGACATGGATCTTGATTTTATGTTTATTGTAGGAACACCTCCTAGAGATGTTATAAAATATGAACAGCTATGGCAAGGGACCAATCGCATAGGAAATGCGACGATATCAGACATCATCAATGATGTGAAAATTGCACCTGTAACATCATCTATCCCTGTCGAGGCTGATGCATATAAAGTTTTATCAACGATTACTGGACATGGTAGCGAAGGAGAGTTTTCCCAGAATGGAGGAAATATAAACCACAGTCTATCAATAAATGACATTAGATTATTTCAGTGGAGAGTTACTGAGGAATGCTCGGAGAATCCAATATTCCCACAAGGAGGTACTTGGGTTTTCGATAGAGAAGGCTGGTGCCCTGGACAACGATCACTCACGACACTGCATGACCTAGAATCAATACTTCTTCCTGGCGATGAATTTGAGATAGATTATTCTGTGAGTAATCCGCCTGTAAGTACGGGTGACTACAGGTACCATATGTCTCATCAGCTTGTCGCATATGGCCCGGCTAACCATAACCTAGATGCTTCAGTCACAGAGATACTCGCTCCTAATAATAGCCCAGCATATAGAAGAACAGGTGCCGTATGTGCCAATCCACAAGTAAGAATCCAAAATACGGGAAATACTGACCTTACAAGCTTATCTATCAAGTACTGGCTCAATGAATCAGCTGAGCCACAAGTATACCAGTGGACTGGGAATTTAGGGTTTATGGATTCAGAAGTAGTAACGATACCATCTACGCGAGATCTATGGATGGATGTGACTGCTGCTAATAATCAGTTCCATGTAGAAATAGAAAACCCTAATCAGGCTAGTGATGAATATTCATTCAACAATACATTTTCATCTGACATCAACCTCCCTGCTGTTCTACCTAAAAAAATGTCAGTAAGAGTAAGGACTAACAATAGACCACAAGAAAACAGCTACCAACTCCTCGACGAAAATGGAAACGTTGTCGGTGCTAATAATTTAACATCTTCTAATACGACAACCGACGACGCATACCAACTAGGATCTGGCTGTTATAAATTGGTATTTTTTGACTCAGGAGGAGATGGACTTCAATGGTGGGCCAATACTGCTCAAGGTATCGGTAGCGCAAGTCTTAGAGATGAGAACGGACAATCAATTATCAGTTTCCAACCTGACTTTGGTGGCAGATTCGAATACAGTTTTACAACTGACTTTTTAGTATCTGCTGAAGAAATAGATTTCTTGACTGGTCTGAAATTGTATCCCAACCCTGTAGATAATTATGTAACTATAGAAGCTGAAGACCTATCAGATACACAGTTATATCTTACGAATATAATAGGGCAAAGAATTGAGTCTACTAATATTTCTAAGGACCAAAATTCAGTAACGTTAGAAACTAGTGCTCTACAAAGTGGGGTATACTTTATCACTATAATCAAAGACGACATTAAGACAACAAGAAAGTTTGTCAAAAAATAATAACTGATAAAACCCATAATAAAACTCCCAGCATCAAATATATGCTGGGAGTTTTCTTTACATATATTAGACTATGAAAGTACTCGGACTTATAGGCGGCACATCGTGGCACTCAACGATAGAGTATTACAGATATATTAATCAACATATCAATGAGCACTACGGCAACAACACCAATCCTCCACTATTAGTCTATACGCTTAACCAAGCTCTTATACACAAGTATCAGACAGAAGGCAACTGGGATGGTATTACTAATTTAATAGCAGATGCTGCGCAGAGCTTAGAGAGAGCAGGTGCAGACAGTCTCATGTTATGTGCTAATACACCTCACAAAGTATATGACGAAGTCCTCAAGAATACCACTATACCAATTATACATATAGCAGACGCAACAGCAGAGGCTATCAAGTCCAAGGGCATAAAAAAAGTTGGATTTTTAGGCACAATCTATTCCATGACTCAGGAATTTATTACATCCAAGATTAGTAGCCATAATATAGTTGTACTTACCCCAAATGATGAGACCACACTTAAAGAACTCCATCGTATCATACAGCAAGAACTTACCTATGGTAATGTCATTCCTGAGTCAAAGGAATACGTCATAAAAACAATAGACTCGTTTATAGAGCAGGGAGCAGAAGGGATCATACTTGGCTGCACTGAATTTCCACTTATGATAAAACCAAGCAACCTAGCTATTCCCTTATTTAATACTACTCTTATACATGCTCAAGCTGGGGTAACATTTATTTTAAGTGAATAAATAGTTGCTAAATGTTCCATATTATAGTGTCACTACTGGATTATTGCTAAAAAAAAAGACTAAAAGACTTATCTCTTACGCTGTTGATAAAAAAAATAAAGAACACAACAATAGACAGACTTGTCTGTTCTTATAATATTATTCACAATTAGATTAATATAAAATGTCAGATTTCAAGAACAAGCAAGCCTTAATTATTGGTGGAACAAGTGGTATAGGTAGAGCTACAGCTGAAGAATTATTAAAAGCAGGCGCAATAGTACACATTGTAGGAAGATCACCTGAAAAAATAGCAGATCAAGAAAACCTACATAAACACAAGGTTGATATCACTAATCAACAAGAAGTAACCGCCTTCACAGCAAAAATCCAACAG
>JALZVI010000166.1 GCA_023301015.1 Rickettsiales bacterium
ACTGAGCCGCTAACTCCACCAACTTCCACATAATCTCCAGCCTTGAATGGGCGGAAAATGATGATTAACACACCAGCTGCGAAGTTTGAAAGTGAGCCCTGCAATGCCAAGCCAATCGCCAACCCTGCGGCTGCAATTGCCGCTGCGAATGAGGTTGTTTCAACTCCAATTTGCCCAAGCGCTGCGATAACCACAAAGGTCAGGAGCGCGAAATATACTATGTTATAGAAGAAAGAAACTAGCGTTCTGTCCATGTCTGCTTTCTGCAAGCCGCGCTTTAATAATCCAGCCACGCGCTTTGCGACAAAACGTCCAATAAGGAATATGGCCAATGCGCCCAAAAGCTGCAAGCCGTAAGTCATCAGCATATCTATTACAGAGGCTAGCTCAATCCCCGTTGTTTCTTCAAGCTCTTTGGCGATGTCTTTTGTTATATCTTCCATTTTTCTCTCTAGTATTTTTCAGCACGCGCGCGCTCAAGGTCGCTGGCATTATCTACTGAAATTGGGATATTCTTCACTTCTGCAACCTTAATAATCATGCCATTTTCCAATGCACGCAGCTGCTCCAAACGTTCTAGCTTTTCTAGTGGAGATGGTGGCAACGCAACAAAGCGCTCCAATGCTGGAACTTTATATGCATAAATTCCCAGATGATGCATTCCGTGTGGCACGTTGTGACGTGTGAAATATAGACCTTGGTCGTTGCTGGCAACAATCGCCTTAACCACATCCACCGTCTCGGCCTCGCCTGCGCGAAGCTTTGCTACTGGCGTTGTGATGTCCGCGCCGTCTAGCTTGGCGATAATTGCGCCGATGATTGTTGGATCAAAATTTGGTTGGTCGCCTTGCACGTTAACAACAACGTCAAAGTTTTTGCCTGAGCGTTTGAGGCCTTGATAGACTCTGTCCGTTCCGCTTGGCAGTGATTCATCTGTGAGGATGGCCTCAACGCCTTGCTTGCGAACCAACGCTGCAATCTCTTCCGAATCGCAGGCAACAAACACTTCGTCTGCTGCTCCGCCATTGACGGCTTCGATAGCGCAATCTACGCATCTTTCGATTAATGTTTTTCCATTTACGTCAGCGAGCATTTTGCGCGGCAAACGTGTTGACCCAATTCTTGCAGGGATTATAATAGCTGTGCTCATGGGAGATATTCAGTACCACATCGATAAGCTAACGCGCAATGTTTTTCGTAAACAAGGCTTCGCTACGGCGAAAATTATTACGGAGTGGGAGCAAATTCTCAACAACCCAGACCTTGCTCGCCACACTCATCCAGTCAAAATTGTCTACCCAGCGGGGAAAAATGTTGAGGGAGTGTTGCATATTAAGGCCCCTGGCGCGCTGGCGCTTGAGTTGCAGCAATATGAGCCAAAAATCGTAGAAAAAATAGCAACTTACTTCGGATTTAAAGCTATTCGTTCCATCAGAATTGTGCATGAGCACTAGTGTTCTTTTGAGGCTGAGAAGTTAGGGAAACATTTATTATCCAAGCTGAGCTTGACATACGCGTTTCAATTCCCATACTGAACTCATAACATTAAACAGGATTATCCATGACCAAATATATAGCAAGCTTCGCAGTATTTTTAATCGTAATATTCGTTGGAGTAACCATAGTTCGTGCGAACGACTCAACCGCACAGGAACAGATTGAATCTGCCAGCGGAGAAAGTCAAGAAGCTGTGCTTATTAAGAAAGGCGATTTGGAAACAGGCGCCAAGGCAAAGCTACTGCAAAACTTAGCTGGTGACTATTATATGGGTAATGAATATGCACCTGTTCTGATGATTGAATATGCCTCACTATCATGCTCACATTGCGCTAATTTTCATAGCAATGTTCTTGATGATTTGATAGTAAGCCACGTTAATACAGGCAAAGTAAAGTATATATATCGTGACTTCCCTTTGAACCAACCTGCCCTAGACGCATCAAAAATCGCCATGTGTGCGCCGAAGGAAAGCTACTTCAACTTCCTAAAAGTATTGTTCAAAAGCCAAGAAAACTGGGCTTTCTCTCCAAACTATCGTGACATATTGAAAAACATCGCAAAGATAGGTGGCATTGACGCCGCCAAATTTGACGCATGCCTTGCAGATGATGAGATAGAAGGGGATATCTTGCAAACCAAGAAAGACGCGATTGACATCCTTGGAGTTAAGTCAACTCCGACAATATTCATCAATGGCACAGAGTATTATGGCAAGCATCAGTATGAAAAAGTGGCTAAGCATATCGACGCATTGCTAACCAGCCCGTCAGAATAATAATTTATTTAACTTAAGTTTTAATTTTGAATGCGCGTGCTTATGTGCTATAATTAGCTCTTGCTAAAGTTGGCTTGAATATATATATTTCCACGCTAATTTGATAGAAACAAAACACTAAGGGGTTCAAAAATGGCGAAGACAATCACTTTGAAAGACGGATATAAACCATCTGAAAAAGAAGAGTATATGTGCCCCGAGCATCTCGAATATTTCAAGCAGAAGCTGACCGTGTGGAAGGACGAGCTTAACCTTGAGCTGACAGACACATTGCAACATTTGCAAGATGAGAACTATCAAGAACCAGATTTGGCTGACCGCGCAACGCTAGAAACTGACACAGGTTTGGAGCTACGCACGCGCGATCGCTATCGTAAATTGGTGAACAAGATTGAAGGCGCACT
>JALZVI010000167.1 GCA_023301015.1 Rickettsiales bacterium
GATAAGAAGTTTTTTCATAACCCTCACGCTAGCAAAATTTGGCATAGAGGTTAAGTGATTTTTTAGATCAACTCAAAATGAACAAGATCATCGAAGTTATTATCTAGTAGGTCGCCATCGCGGTTCCAATCACCACCCCAGCGCAGAGGAATTTGCATTTGCTTGGCTGTTGCCAAAACCAAACCGGCAAGATAGGCAAAGCGCTCACGATTATTCCAATCAATTGGATATGGCGCGATGTCTATGGCATTTGACGGGTTGCAGTTATGGTTGCTATGCGGAAAAACCAGTTTCGATTTACCCGACTCGAAGGCCGCATTTTGCCTTTTCTGCCCACGATGCCCTTCCAAAATGGCGAAGTCAGCCTGGGCGATTACACTGCGCATTACCGCCTGCAAACTTGGGTGACATGTGCCGAGCTTTTCTTGAGAAGATTTGCTGAATTTATACATACTTGCCTCATAATTTAATCTCAGCATCACATGATATCATGTAATGCTGAGATAGGTTGCAATGTTTATTGAGCATTATTTTGCGCGGCCGATCGCCTTTTCAAAACTTCGCATCCCACCGAGGCCGAGGAGGGAAAATACGACAGTCAGAAGATCGCCAGTGCCAATTAATTGCGGCGGATTGACATATCCAAAATTTGCAGCGCCCCAGCTAAGGAGGTCATAGCCAATAAAATGCCAAGCCAGCGCAAAGCCACACACCCAGCCGATAAATGGACGCCACCCCGAAACGAAGAGAGATCTGTGCTGCGCTTCTACCTTATTAATTTCCGCCTGAATTTCAGAGGAGCTGAGCAGTAGGCGCTGCATGGCAATTTGCCTGTCTAGTTTTTCAGAATCTGAAGTAAAAAGCTTGTCCAGGACATTGCCTATCACCTCAATTGGCGTTGCGATTTCGCTACCGATTATACTCATCTCTTCCTCCCCTTGTCTCCAATTTCAATTTCATGCACGCGTTTAAAAACCTGACGGATGCTGACGCGCAAATCTCCTAATTTAGACTGCATAACAGCCAGCTCTCTTCCATGTGCTTCAACAACCTTCAAGTCGACTATGATTTGCGTAAGAATGCGGTTTGTGTTTTTCAAATCCACTTCTAGTGAAGCTATTTTCTTGAAGGAAAACGCTTTGATCTCCCCCAAAGACTTCGCCATGTAGCCTATCAGCGCAGTTATGACGCTCAATAAAAACCCCGCAAAAGCGAGTATGAATTCTGAATACATCTCTATCCACATATATCCCCGATTAATTTCCTATAATCAGATTATACGCCACGGCGGGAGTGTATGTTAAGTTAAGGGACGAAGTTTTTTGCTTACAGCACCACAAGATCATCGCGGTGAATAAGCTCGGAGCGGCCTGAATAGCCAAGGATAGACTCAATGTCATCGCTTTGGCGGCCAATGATTTTTTCTGCATTACCAGAAGAATACGCGCTCAATCCACGGCCAATTTCTTCTTCGGCATGCATCACCACAATCAAATCACCACGCTCAAACTCACCCTCAACAGAAACCACACCAGCTGGCAGCAGGCTGCTTCCAGCTTTCAGGGCTTTGGCAGCTCCTGCATCAACCATCAGTTCGCCCATGGCTTGCACACCGCTCACAATCCATTGCTTGCGAGCAGAGAGTGCGTTGGTTTTTGATTCAAAAATCGTAAATGCCTTGCCGCCTGAGGGCTTGAGCGAGGAAAGCTTGCTTATTGCATTATCTTCCAATCCTGAGGTCAAGATACAGTCACAGCCTGAGTTTGTAGCAATTTTTGCAGCTTCAATTTTCGTTACCATACCACCCGTTCCGACTGCACTTTCTGCACCGCCTCCCATATCTTCGATATCCGAGTCTATAAGCTCAACCCTTTCAATATGCTCGGCGTCATCATGCGTTTGCGGATTTTTGTTATAGAGCCCGTCAACATCGCTTAGGAGAATCAGGAGGTCAGCACCAAGCATTTGCGCAACACGCGCAGAGAGGCGGTCATTATCACCATATGCTAGCTCAGTAGTGGCTATGACATCGTTTTCATTGATTATTGGAATGATGTTATTTTCCAACATTGTTTCAATTGCATTTTTTGCGTTGAGATAATTGCGGCGGCGCTCTGTGTCCCAGAATGTAAGGAGGATTTGGGCCACACTATATGGCGCAAGGGCGTTTGCATAGCCTTGCATAAGTTCAGTTTGACCCGTGGCTGAGGCTGCTTGCTTTTCTTCCAAGCGCAAATATCCTGTTGCTCGAGAAATAGCCTTCCTTCCAATGGCAACTGCTCCAGAAGTCACGATAATAACTTCCTTGCCTTCGCTTTTTAGTACGGAAATATCCTCAGCTATGGTTTTAAGCCAACTATAATTGAGCTGATTCTCAGAAATTAGCAGTGAGGAACCGATTTTAACGACTATTCTTTGGTATTTCTTGAAATTCATGTTTGAATTATGTCTAGTGTTGAATATTAAGCAACTAATATAGCTATACCTTAACTCAATTTTAACCCCGAGGATACATAATTTTAGTATGCCGTTATATGTATATAAAAGTATCGATCAAGATGGGACGTTTGTTAAAGGCAAAATGACGGCCGAAAACGAGATTGACCTTGAGCAACGCCTCAAATCTAATAGACAAGATCTGGTCTCATATCGAGCAACCCGCGAAGGTGGCTTCCAAATTGGCGGCACCGTAAAAAGCGCCGATAAGATTTTTACCAAATTGACCATACCCCTTAAGACGGG
>JALZVI010000168.1 GCA_023301015.1 Rickettsiales bacterium
GAAGACGCAATGGACGAAGCTGACCACGCAGGTTGGAAGCTTTGCACAGAGCGCCTAGGCGACAAAATTCAGCTCGTTGGCGATGATCTCTTCGTAACCAACCCGAAAATTTTGCAAGCAGGAATTGACGACGGCTTGGCAAATTCAATTCTAGTAAAAGTGAACCAAATTGGCACGCTGACAGAAACTTTGGCCGCCGTGAAATTGGCTCAAGACAATGGCTATAACGCCGTCCTCTCACATCGCTCTGGCGAAACCGAGGACACTACAATTTCCCACATCGCCGTTGCAACAAATTGCGGACAAATCAAAACTGGTTCACTCAGCCGCTCAGACAGATTAGCGAAATATAACGAGTTGATCCGCATTGAAGAGGCCTTGGGTGATGCTGCAAAATATGACGGGTCGATTTTTGGATAGACCACTTGTTGAGCCTATATTGCAACACCCGCAACTCCTGCGCGTAAAGCCCGCAGAAATACTCACTTTGACTGTTGCAAAACGATTTTGCTTTAGCTATCATCATAAACTTGAGCGCTGATGCATAATATATCAGCGGCGGATTAGGGGATATGAATTATATAAGTGACTTCGGACATTGGCTTAAATCAAGGCGTTTAGTAAAACGTCGCAGCTCCCTCCTGCTCGCTTTAATGTTCTTCTATTTCTCATTCCACCTCGTCAGCGGCGAGCGCGGATTGCTAGCATATGCCAAATTAAAGAGCGAAATTGACGCAAGAGGTCAGGAAAATTCCGAATTAATCGAAGAAAAAGAATTTTTAGCGCATCGCGTCCTAGGAATGCGCGCCGACAATCTTGACCTAGACCTACTAGAAGAAGTAGCCCGCGAAGATCTAGGCTATTCCAAAAAAGACGAAGTAATCTACTTCTGGGAGTAGTGGTTTTTTGATAATGACGCTCTTCGGCCGCTGAGGCCGATCGGCCTCAATGGCCTTGCACTTCGGCGCTGCCTCGTGATCGCTTACATATTAATTCAGAGCAAACAGCCTTGAGCGTTCTCAGTCTGCAAGCCCGTAGAGCGCCAGCGGGGAGAAATTTAAATACTCAGCCCCTCGCTAAGCGAAGCACTTCCTCAGTCTGCAAGGCGCAGCCGAAGCGGGGAGGAAATTATAAACTCGGGGAAACAATTACAAACTCCACTTGAAAACCGCCTCGCTAATAGCTATAATATATACATAACAATTTTCTAACAGGAGAAACAATGGAACCACTTAAAGATTTCATGAACCAAGGCCAAAATGCAGCAACACAAGCTGGGTTTGACTCAGGATTGCGCAGCTTTATGCTGAGAGTTTATAACTATATGGCAGTCGCACTAGGCGTTTCTGGCGCTATCGCATATTTCGCGAGCACGTCGGACGCTTTGATGAGCACAATCTATGGTAACACAATCTTGCGTTGGGCGGTTATGCTTGCACCACTTGGCTTCGTGCTTTTCCTCAGCTTCCGTATCAACAAAATGAGCTTCAAAGCCGCACAAACCACATTCTGGATCTACTCCGCAATGATGGGGCTTTCACTTTCTTACATCTTTTTGGTCTATACAGGCGCGAGTGTTGCAAAAACATTCTTCATCGCAGCCAGCATGTTTGGCGCAATGAGCCTCTATGGCTACACAACAAAGCGTGACCTGACAGCAATGGGCTCATTCCTAATCATGGGCGTGATTGGCTTGGTAATTGCAATGGTGGTTAACATGTTCTTGCAAAGCAACCTCATGGGCATGATAATCTCTGGCCTAGCCGTGATTATATTCACTGCCCTTGTTGCATATGACACGCAAAAGCTGAAGACCATATATTATCAAGTTGCTGGCAACAGCGAGCAAGCTGGCAAGGCCGCCATCATGGGCGCGCTGAACTTGTACCTAGATTTCATAAACCTCTTCATTCACCTTCTACGCTTCGTAGGAGAGAGAAGATAATTAATGACATAGCGACAAACTAAAAAGCCCCGCCCAAGAAATTGAGCGGGGCTTTTTTATGTACAAAATTGATGTTCGCCTAGCTTGAAAGCTTATGGCAATCACCCTGCTTCAGAGTCGATCTTTTGCGCCGTATCTTGTCACCTTCCTTCACCTTCAGGAACGCCATACCATCGTCTAGTTTTTTTACGCTAATGACTGTAAATTGCATAAAATCCAATATCTCCGTCAGCTGCGCCACAATCTCTTGCTCGCCAATTTTATCAGGCTTACCACGCGGCTTGTTAGGAGCAGCCCATATAGGCTCATTCCACCGCAAAGTATCATTAATTTCTGGCTTAGGGCACTCAACCCATTCTTGTTCTACACTCATAATCGTCATCCCTTCTCTTTTACCGCGTTTATACGCAAGCACATTATACCAATAACCCTAAATAGCCTAGCTGGAATCACAGGGCGTACAAGACAAGCTGATGACCACCAACAAGGCATCAGATTAGGGAGCGGAAAACGGAAGTAGTAAATATTATGTCTGGATAGGCTCAAATAGGTCGGGTTATGCATGGTATGTCTCACTTGCGTGTTACACCACCGATTTGCAGGCTTAAGCTATTGATTTTAAAAGAAGTGGCATCCCCTACGGGAATTGAACCCGTGTCTTCACCGTGAAAGGGTGATGTCCTAACCGCTAGACGAAGGGGACGCATAGCAGGCATTTGAGTTGCGGAATATGCATTATTACCAGATTGATTGCAAGCACAAATATGCCCTAACGCCGAAGTTTTTTTATTTGGTTGTTTGGAGGCCTAAATTAACTCGGCATTGAGCGGTAGATATATAGTCTGGCGCATAAAAGCACATAAGTTTTTTTATATAACAAAATTTTAATATTTGGAGATTTTAAAGTAAATATTTCAACATAGTTATGCAGGCTCTACTCTTTTAACAGAGTCAGCTTTTTGGAGTGATATAGATCAAGCAGGCGTAAATACGATGAGAGTACAACCAACTGCTTCTGCGTTGCAACAGAACACTTGGTACTTATTCGAACTTAGTCGCACAAACCAAGCAACAACAATCACCGTAAAAAACGTAGACCAAAACCTTGAAGCTTCTGAAACAGTCCTGGAGCTTTCGACAACTGGGGCCACAAACAGAAACTGGGGAATCTACTCTTATTCGCAAGTCGACAATAGTTTTTAGAATATTCAAAGCTGCTCCAGCGAAGTCCAATCATTCTACTATCAGTTGGTTGTAGAAGACCAAGACAATGATCAACCCACTTATAGCTTAGATCAAGAGCCTCTTGGCATGACGATCTCCCAAGCAGGAACTATTCAGTGGCCAAACCCGGTGCAAGGCTCCTATCAAGTCGCGATAAGAGTTCAGGATAACTTAGGTGGATACGCCATCCAGCATCTCAACCTAACTGTATATTAACTCACTATAACAGCAACTTAAGCCGTGTTTGTACCTACAAGCACGGCTTATTTCATTTTGACTTTACTGCTTAAATATGATACTTCAGCCAGAAGCACAGGACATTGAAGCCAAACCTAGGGTCCTTCAACAGCTGATATAAACCTATAAATTCAGTAACCTCATATAAAAAAGGTCAAAAAAAATGAAAAAACTATTTTTAATCTTAGCCATGATCACCTCCAGCGCCGCAATAGCTCAAGCAGATCGAAGTACCTCATTTCAATATTCTGAGCAGCTATCTCAAGCTGGAGAAAAAGCTAAACGATACATCGCAAAAGAATTTAAACGCATCAACGAAGTTGCCAAACAACAAGGCTCTAATATTCAATACATCGTCGTAGATGCACAAGACCCACGTCTTTACCCAAACGGCGCACCCTATCAACCCAATTCCCCCGCAGATAGAGTCGTCGTCAAAGTTGCTGACAATGGTGATTGGGTTCCGACAGCGTTGATTCAAAACCAACCTGGATACTATGCATACAAAAATCTAAATGGCCAAAAAATTTATTGGTTCGGCTACAACAATCGCAGAATTGAGTACCGGACGGCGACACAAGGTCTCGTTGCTAGTGTGATTCGAAACCGTAGTGTCTATGGTTTTACATATATTAATTATCTGCGTGGATACGGCAACCGAGTTTCTTCAGCTATGCTCGATCAGGCGATCCTTGATTACCTAGATGACCTAGTCTATTCCGCGGTTACTCGTTAGTATCTTGACTTGCTGACGACTCCAGTCTTCTATCCATTGGGGCAGCTGCGGCGGCCCCATATCTACGCCCATCAAATCCTTTAGCTCTTCGACTCGTACCGCACCGCCAGATTTACTTAAAAATCGAGCTCTTACGACCGCCGAAGTGACTATCTTGCCTTTACAAATAAAATCCTGCTGAACCAAAATAGCCTTGCGATCCCAGCTAATCACCTGCGTATCGATATCGAACTTTTGAAACAACTTAATTGATTTTTTAAAACGAATCGTCTCAGCCTCCACCACAGGATACCAGCCCTTACCCCATATTTTAGCCATCATTCCAGATCGAAACATGTAGTCCACCCGAGCCAAGTCCATCAAAGAAAAGTACTTG
>JALZVI010000169.1 GCA_023301015.1 Rickettsiales bacterium
CTAAAGCGCAAAGGTGAATTTTTGGTTGCTACCAAAATCATCCAGGCGGGCGAGCCTGAAATTAACGTGAAGTATAGAGTTAAAAAGGGAAAGGGCTGCTTTAAGGTGCAAGACATTGTTGCAGAAGGCGTGAGCATGCTAAACACGCAACGTCAAGACTTCTCATCAATATATTCACGCAAAGGCTTCGAAGAACTAATGAAGATTTTGCGCAAGAAAGTTTTGGTGGAAGCGAGCGCCGCTGAAAAAACTGCAAAATAGCCAAACTTTTCCTTTAGATTCCCAAAAAAATATAGTAGCATAATCCTTAATAATGTGTTAACGTGGCTCTAGATCAGCTCATCGGGAGGAATATGTCAGACAAAATTCGTGTAATCTGGGATTCAAAGAAAAAGAAATCCAACAAATCTCACTTTGAATTTTTTGAGTTTGACTATGACTACGGATGCCTCCTGACATTTGAAAAATCCGACGAGGCGCTAGCATTTCAATATATCAACATCAACCATGTGCTCTTCAACAAAGCAAATGGTGAAAACCCAGAAATGATCCATGTTGAGTTCTCAACCAGCTGGCACGTAACAATCAGCGGACGCGGCCTGAAACCAATTTTTGAAGGCATCGTCGACCGCAGAATCGCAAAAATCAGCAGCGCAGAACATAATGAAAAAGATGACGGCTCAATGGATAGCTTCATCAGCAGCATAGACCCACGTCCGTTTGGGACCTAGGTGCCGAGTATCAGTTCAAGCAAGGAGAGACACATGTCAGAGAATAAGAGGTTTTTTGTAGGGATGCAATTCGACACCGCTTGGAATTGGGCAAAACAAAATCCCGATGCCTTTGGACGCGAATCTAATATTGAAATATCTCAAGGACAGGCAACAAAGCTGCTGGACAAGATTGCCGAAGAATTTGGAGAATCAGACCCTGCACGCAAAATAGGAATCGAATTTAATAAAATACCGTCTGAAATACTAGGAATGAGAAAAGGCTTTACTGCCTCTGACATTGAGAACGTACATCACATCCTTCAAGCAGCATATGGCGACGAATATGACACACCCTTTGCAAACTTACGCGATGCGTTTGCTGACCACATGACCACCGTGAACCGCGAAGCTGCTAGATCCTAAACCCTCTCAGCAAACCGCAAAAATCCGAACAACGAAAGCAACCTTGAGCGCCCCTTAGCCTACCAACACAAAGTGTACCAGCGGGGATAAATCAAAAAAACCAGCCCTGAGCGCGTTTCAGCCTGCGCGCCAAAGGCGAAGCGAGGAAACAATTATTAGTTATCCCCAACCTTCAACGCCGCCACAAATGCACTCTGCGGAATTTCTACGCTACCAAAGGTGCGCATTTTCTTCTTCCCCTTCTTCTGCTTCTCAAGCAGCTTTTTCTTTCGAGTAATATCACCACCATAGCATTTCGCCGTCACATCTTTGCGCATCGCCGCGATAGTCTCACGCGCGATAATCTTGCCGCCAATAGCAGCTTGGATAGGAATTTTGAACATTTGACGTGGAATCAGATCCTTCAAACGCTCGCAAAGCATGCGCCCACGGAACTCCGCGTTGGAGCGATGAACGACGATAGAGAGCGCATCAACAGGCTCCGAATTCACCAAGATACTCAGCTTCACCACGTCAGCTTCTTCAAAACCATCGAGTGTATAGTCAAAGCTAGCATAACCGCGCGTGCAGGATTTCAGGCGGTCATAGAAATCAAACACCACCTCACCCAGCGGCAAGCGATAGACAACCATGGCGCGGTTTCCAACATATGTCAGCTCTTTTTGCACGCCACGCTTTTCGGTACAAAGGCCTAGCACAGCGCCTAGATATTCATCAGGAGTGAGAATGGTTGCTTCCATCCACGGCTCTTCGATGCGCTCAATGTTGCTTGGGTCGGGCATGTCGGCTGGAGAATGCAACTCAACTTCGCTGCCATCTTTCATCGACAAATTATAAATCACCGACGGCGCGGTCATAATCATCTCAATCCCGAACTCACGATCGAGGCGCTCTTGGATAATTTCCAAATGCAGCATCCCGAGGAAGCCACAGCGATACCCAAGACCAAGCGCAGCAGAACTTTCGAGCTGAAATTCAAAGCTGGCATCGTTTAGCTGAAGCTTGGCGAGCGAATCACGCAGCTCCTCAAACTCCGAGGCATCCACGGGGAACATGCCACAAAAAACCACCGATTGCGAAGGCTTAAAGCCCGGGAGATTCTCGGCGCATTCACGCTTATCTTCCGTAATCGTGTCACCAATCTTACAATCTGAAACTGTTTTGATGGCCGCGTTGATAAAGCCAATTTCACCCGGCCCAAGCTCCTCAAGCGCAACTTTCTTCGGGGTAAATATCCCTACTGAGTCAACGCCATAAACACCATCTGTGCTCACCATCTTAACCTTTGTGCCTTTGCGGATTTTTCCGTCAATCACACGCACCAGAACCACCACGCCCAAATATGGGTCATACCAGCTATCCACCAGCATCGCCTTCAGAGGTGCATCAGGATCGCCCTTTGGGGCGGGAACTTTTTCCACAATCGCCTCCAGAACATCCTCAATATTCAGCCCAGTTTTGGCCGAAACCAAGCACGCCTCAGACGCGTCAATACCGATCACCTCTTCAATCTGCTTCTTAATCCGCTCAGGCTCGGCCGCAGGCAAATCAATTTTGTTAATCACAGGCACAAGCTCATTGTCGGCCTCAATCGCCAAATATGTGTTCGCCAATGTTTGCGCCTCAACGCCTTGACTAGAATCCACAACAAGCAGCGAGCCCTCACAGGCCGCGAGCGAACGCGAAACTTCGTAGGTAAAATCCACATGACCTGGCGTGTCCATCAGGTTCAGCGTATATGTCTCGCCATCCTTAGCCTTATATTCCAAACAAACAGTTTGCGCCTTGATGGTGATCCCGCGCTCACGCTCAATATCCATGCTATCCAGCACCTGCCCCGTCATCTCCCTCTCTTCCAAGCCACCACAAGTCTGAATCAGTCGATCCGCCAAAGTGGATTTGCCATGGTCGATATGAGCAATGATGGAGAAATTACGGATTTTTGAAAGGTCTGTCATGCATGTGGTTTAAACTAATAGCTCTGATAATTCAATTCAAATCTACCCAAAAACCGCTTGCAATTAACCCATAAATGCTTATTATCCGCCCGTCCGGTCAACCCGGCAAAGGAGATAAATAATAAATATGACTAATACAGCGGAAGCAAAAACATTTGATGAGGATTTCGAGAAATTGCTCGAAGGTTCATTCGGCGGCGATGACCTGCAAGAAGGCAGCATTGTTGAAGGTGAAGTTATTTCAGTAGAAAACGACTTCGTAACAGTAGATGTGGGACTCAAATCTGAGGGCCGCATTCCTTCTAAAGAATTTACAGAATTTGGCGAAAAACAAGAGATTTCAGTGGGTCAAACCGTCGAAGTTTATGTTGAGCGCCTTGAAGGCCGCAACGGCGAAGTTCTGCTAAGCCGCGAGAAAGCAATTTCTGAGCATGCTTGGGACAAAATGGAAGGCAAAATGAACGCGAAAGAGCCAGTTGATGGCATGATCTTTGGCCAAGTGAAAGGCGGGTTCACCGTTGACCTTGGTGGAATCATCGCGTTTTTGCCAGGTAGCCAAGTTGACGTACGTCCGATTAAGGATGTTGCTGAGCTTGCGTTTGTTAAAGACCAGTTCTTGGTTTTGAAAATGGACAAGAAGCGTGGCAATGTGATTGTTTCACGTCGTGCTATCATGGAAGAATCTCGCGCAGAAAGCCGTGACGAGATGCTGAAAGACATTAAGCTTAACCAAGTTATGGAAGGGATCGTTAAGAACCTTACAAACTACGGTGCGTTTATTGACTTGGGCGGAATCGACGGATTGTTGCATGTTACTGATATTTCATGGCAGCGCATTAACCACCCATCAGAAGTTTTGACGGTTGGTGACAAAATTAATGTTCAAGTTATCAAATTCGACCAAGAGACAAAACGTATCAGCCTCGGCATGAAGCAGATGCAAGATTCTCCTTGGGAAAATATTGATGGCAAGTTCAGCGTTGGCCAAGTTGTAAAAGGCAAGGTGACGAGCCTTGCAGATTATGGCGTGTTTGCTGACATTGGCGAAGGCATTGAAGGCTTGATCCACTTGAACGAACTGAGCTGGGTGAAGAAAAATCAAACTCCAAGCAAAGTTGTGAATGTTGGTGACGAGATTGATGTTAAGATTATTGACATCGAGCTTGATAAAAACCGCATTTCAATCAGCTACAAGCAAACTCAAGACTCTCCTTGGGATGCATTTGCAAACAACAACAAAGTTGGCGACGAACTTGAAGGCGAGATCAAAAGCATCTCAGACTTCGGATTCTTCGTTGGTTTGGAAGGCGGCATTGACGGACTTGCACATTATTCTGACCTTTCATGGACAGAGTCTGGCGAGGAAGCATTGAAAGAATATAGCAAAGGCCAAAATGTTAAGGCCAAGATTCTTTCAATCGACGTTGAGAAAGAGCGCATTGGTCTTGGTATCAAGCAGCTTGACACAGCAGGCAAGCCTGAAGGCGCTTCAATGGAATCTAGCGCGGGCGCAAACCCAACTGGTGACGTGAGCAAAGGTCAAGTTCTGACATGCGCTGTTGAAGATGTTAAGCATGATGGAATCGAAGTTTCACTTCCTGAATCTGGTGGTCGTGCATTCATCAAGAAGCTTGATTTGTCGAAAGACCGTTCAGAGCAACGCCCGAACAGATTTGCAATTGGCGACCGTGTGGATGCTAAAGTTGTTAGCATGTCTCGCGGCGGAATTCCAAACCTATCAATTAAGGCCTTGGAAATCGAAGAGCATAACCGTGCGATTAAAGAGTATGGTACTTCAGATTCTGGTGCTAGCCTTGGAGATATCCTTGGTGCAGCTTTGGAAGAGAAAAAAGGCAAGAAGTAAACTTCTAGCTTTTAGCTTTATAACAGAAACACCGCCTCAAATTTGGGGCGGTGTTTTTTTTGCTTACAAGCCCACTCAGATATACAAAAAACCAATACCACACATTGTAATTATTTCATAAAAACATCTTTGCATAAGATGTCGCTTGTGGCATAAACTAAGGATGAGCATAGATCACGACATAATTATTGACCGCAAGAAACTAAAGCGAAATCTGACAAAATGGCAGATCATTGCCCTAGCTTTATTGGTAATCGCACTTTTCATTGCGGCAGGCAAATCTAGCGACGGAAGCTTCGGCTCAAGATCTGGCGACTTCATCGCCAAGATTGAAATTGCCGGAGTGATTACGGAAGATTCTTACCGCGACAAAATCATCAAACGAGTTGCAGAAGATGACTCAGTGAAAGCTTTGGTTGTGAATGTAAACAGCCCTGGCGGAACTACAGTTGGCGGCGAAGAACTTTACGAGCAATTCCGCGGAATATCAGACTCTGGCAAGCCAGTAGTGGTAGTGATGAAAACCTTGGCGACATCGGCTGGCTACCTGATCGCACTTGGTGGCGACCATATTATTGCACGAAACGGAACGCTAACTGGATCAATCGGCGTGATCGTACAATCAGCTGAATTCACAGACTTAGCCTCAGAGCTTGGCATTAAACTAGAGACATTTAAATCTGGAGAGCTAAAAGCTCTACCCTCACCTGTTGACAAAACAACTCCTAAGGCACGAGAAGCGATAAATGACGTAGTTATGGACTTTTATAATTACTTCGTAGGGCTCGTTGTAAAAGAGAGAGGAATACAACTAGAAGATGCTTTAAAAATTGCCGACGGCAGGATATACACAGGAGCGCAAGCTTTCGAATTGAAGCTGATTGACGAGATCGGCGGAGAGGAAGAGGCGCATAAATGGCTAGAGTCAAATGGCGTCGAAAGCGGCCTTGAGATTGAAAATATCTCAGTCGAAGAGCCGCAAGACCCGCTAGAAAAACTACTATTTGGCGGCATAAAAAAATCACAAATTTTTAGCAAATTAGGCCTTAACGGCTTACTGGCTATCTGGTATAACTAATTTACTTAAATTGATAATAACTGCATTTTTTTTAGTTATTATTAACATTATCGTTATTTTTCAAAGGATTATTTATGACTAAGTCTGAGCTAGTAAAAAAATTATACAAAAGATTTCCTGCCATGAAAGAGAACGAAGTGGAATCGCTTATAAACATCATATTGCAAGAAATTTCACAGAGCCTCAAAGAAGGCAAAAGAGTTGAGCTGCGTGGCTTTGGTGCGTTCTCACTCCGCAAGCGTGCTGCTAGAGTTGCTCGCAACCCAAGAACGGGCGAGCAGGTAAAAGTTGCGGACAGAAATAGCGTTTATTATCGCGCAGGAAAAGCATTGCGTGAATATCTAAACGCATAGGAAAACTACTCAGTTCGGCGCAGCAACTCTTCCATAAGTTCATTTTGCTTAGCCGAATTTTCAATCAATACATCCAGCTTACCAGCTATCTCGGAATTCAAGGCATTTGCCTTCTTCATCTCTTCATATGTCTGCACAACTGAAGACTCCACCACCTTCTCCCTAGCCTT
>JALZVI010000170.1 GCA_023301015.1 Rickettsiales bacterium
GAATATACACTGTTTTTGTAAATGATATAAAAAACAATTGCGACGAAGGCCAGCAAACCCGCAAACGCCAGCAGCAGACCCTTCTTATACTCGCGGTGATAAAAAGCCCACAAAAGACCTAGCCCAAACACATTCACCCCCATATGCTCCTTTGCCAGAAGAAGCACAGAACAGAGGCAAAGAAGCAGCTTGTAGTTTTTTGAGAATATTGCCCACAGGGAAAAAGCCAGCACAGGAACCGCAAAGGAAATATCTTGCAGGCCAAAAAATGCGTGGTTGATAGTCAGCGGATTAAGCAAATATATCAGCGCCCAAGCACTTGCCCAGCCGTCGGACTTTGTGATAATTTTCGCGATGAAATAAACAGGAATAGCCGTAATCGTTACTGCAAATATATGCAAGAAAAGCAGAGTTTCGGGACGCGGAAAGAGATAATAAAACGGCGTTGCGACAATAGAAACTAGAACAGAAAAATGCAGCCGCAGCCTACTCGCATCAGCTTCAAATGGAGGGTCTATACTATAGTTAAACCAATCGCCATTTGCATTATTCCAGATAAGCTGATGAAAGCTGCCGAAGTCAATCATGCTATAGCCAAAGCTCCACAAGATGAGCAAATCAGCCACGACAAAAAATGCAAAATAGAGTATGCAGAAATAGCAGAGAAACCTGAAATATTTATTATTTACTGCTGCTAGCATTGGCGCTCAAAAATAAACCGTTCTAATGGAAGTCGCCAATCGAAGCGCCCATTCTAATATACAACCTCGAAGCAGTATCGCTATCATTAGTATGGTCATATGCTTCTGGCACATCATCTACAAAGTCATCTCTATCCCACGCAGAAGAAGGCGCATCAGCATTAGTTATATTGCCCTTCGTGCCATCTCCATCATCCAATTTCGAGTCTACAGCCAAGCCTTGCCGCCCAGTTGCACCACCAGCGCAATCAAGATAAGCACCGCCTGTGCAATCCGTGATTATATAAATATTTGTTGGCGAAGTTGTTCCCATTGAAACCATTGCAGTCTCGCCTAGCACGAGGACACCAGAATTTTCAGAGCCAAGGCCAGACTTTGGCATATCAACACCAGCTATCCCACCAGTCCCATACTTCTCACCCGACTCACTTTCCAAACCAGCTGACGATAGCTGCGGCCAAAACTGGTCTGACTCATTACTAAAGCCAAAATCAGTGCCTATATTCCCATTAAGAATCCCATTTCCATCTCCATAAGTACTGAACCGCGGGCTATCGCCTGGCAAATCTCCATACTTATCCTTGAACGCACCAACAGCAGTATCAAACTTACCGATACTAGTAACGAACGATTGGATCTTTGCTGACTGAATCAGACCTTGACCAACCAAGATACCACCAATCAATAAACCGATAATAACCAGCACTATTGACAACTCTACTAATGTAAATCCTTTATATTTCATAGACTAACCATACGCCAACTGAAACGAATATAAAGCTTTTTTTCTAACTCAGCGCAAACTGGGCGCAAAAAAACAATAATCGTTATTTGCAAAGCTTTGAGCAGATAATGCCTTCACGCGCATTGCGCTTGTTCAACAATCTTCTATATTGGCAAAATGAATAACAAGATATCCTTAGTAATTCCAGCATACAACGAACAGGATTCGCTGGAAGAACTATACACAGAGCTATCTCAAGCCTGCGCGGCATTAGACGAATATCAGATAATATTTATCGACGATGCAAGCACAGACAACACCGCCAAAACAATGTCCTCAATCTCTTCTTCAGACAATAGAGTAGCTTGCGTATATCTGGAAAAAAACACCCTAAAAGCAGGCGCAATTTGCGCAGGTTTTAAAGCCGCAAAACATGACATTGTTATCACACTAGACGCAGACCTTCAGGACAACCCAAAAGACATCCCAAAATTTGTTGAAAAAATAGCCCAAGGCCATGACGTGGTTTCAGGATATCGCAAAAAGCGCAAAGAGAACAACCTCAAGGTGCTGGCCTCTTCATTGTATAATATCGTGATGCGAAAAATCTCAGGCAGTCAAATCAAAGACTCAAACTGCGGCTTCAAGGCCTTCAAAAAAGCAGCTGCACTAGAAATATCAGCAAAGGCACCAAACCATAGATTTTATATAACAGAAGCAGCCAAGCAAGGATTTCAAGTAGGAGAAGTCGAGGTTTCTAACCGCGAACGCAAATATGGCAAATCTAGATTCTCTGCAAAAAAATACCCCTACTTCCTCGCAGACCTAATAAAATACAGCCTCTACAAGAAAAAATAGCCCGTCAAAAACGGCTCAACTCAAGCCACCCTCCTGCTCTTAATGGCAAAATTAGCACAACCATAGCGTGCGCCCTTCAAAAACAAGCCTATATAGACAACCACACCAACTAGCTTAATGCTTTATTAAATATATTGCTATTAAATATACCGGTAAATGACAGCAAATAACACCAATACTAGCGCCAATAAAACGCAGCAAAAGCGCCAGCCTATAGACATATGGAAAATCCTCCCGCTCATTGTTGCAATCAGCATGACCATAATTTCAATTACTACATGGAAAGCTGTGCAAAAAAACTTTGCCACGCATGCCAATCAAAAAATGGAAGCGC
>JALZVI010000171.1 GCA_023301015.1 Rickettsiales bacterium
AATCGGCACTAAAGCCTTGCGGCCTCAATGGCCTTGCACTTCACGTTGTTCGTGATCGTTTACATATAAGTTCCGAACCCACAGCCTTGAGCATGTTTCAGTCTGCAAGCGCCTTGGCGCGCAGCGGGGGAACAATTAAAGACTAAAAAAACTCTGGCAGCTCTGGAAACGCTTCTTCGTAAAAACCTAGCAGCTCAGGTTGATCTGCTTTTTCGTGCAGTTCTATATCGCGATACTTCTGAATGCGACGCAAGGTGCGTTTTTCTATACGGTTATCCAAAGCTTTGGCGATGCGGTCTAGCGTAGCAATCGGCACAAAAGAGCCTGCTTCAAAGCGCCCAATTTGCTGCTCTGTTTCATTCACAATCTTACCAAGCTGCGCACGGCTCAAGCCTTGGTATTTCCGGTATGATTCCATCTTTTTCCCCAAAAGGAATTGCGCTTTGCTTGCTTCAATTTTCTTATACATACGCATCTTTTAGCACCAATCTAGTTGAATTTCCAAGAATATAATCAGGCGGGTGCAGATAAGAAATTTTTGCTTGTGTTCACGCGACGTGAGATTAGGATGGAAATATAAATTTGGAGGGCATTATGGAAGAGAATTTGATTGCGCAAGAAGAGCTAACTGGAGAAATGGTGGAAGTGGATAATTTTGAAATTATCGAAAACACTGAGCTGGGAAGCGTCTGGGACAGGTTCACTGGCGTAGGCTATGACCACGCTGGGCTGATGAATATCATTCTTTTGGTCGGGATCTTTATCGTCGCGAAATTCATTTTCAAATCATTCATTATGTCGAGCAAGCGCATAAAATCTGAGCCGTGGAACTTGGCCTACTCAATCTCAAACTTCTCATTTTTCCTCTCGCTGGCGCTGATCTTAACATCAGTTGGCTATGGCGATGTTACAAATTCTTGGATGGAAGGAGCAGCAAAAACGGCAACTTATGCCGCAGCGGGCTTGGCATTGCTGATAGTAACTGGCCTGATTTTTGACAAACTAGTGATTCATAAAGTGAATTTGAACAAACAAATCGCAGATGGAAACATTGCTGCAGGAATTTTCGATGCAGGAAACTTCTTCTCCGCCGCACTCATAATTTCTTCTGCGCTAACATGGCAAGAGCTAACAGGCATGAACGCAATTCTTGCGGTGCTGGGGATATATTTGGTGTCACAAGTCATGCTGATGGCAACAACATTTATTCGTGGAAAATTGTTCAACCGCGGTTCACGCAACATAGATTTCCAAGATGAAATCTTGAAGAACAACACAGCAATAGCGATCGACTTTGCAGGAAAACGCGTTGGAACAGCGCTGGCAATTGCAGCAGCAACAAAGCTTCTGGCCTATCAAAACAGTATGTCATTTTCTGATGTGATTGTAGATTGGTTGGCGGTTTCAATTATTTTGCTAGTTCTGCTGAACGTACTCTCATGGCTCATTGCGAAAATCGTGTTCTGGAAACGTGATTTTTATGGCGATATTTTGGCCAACAACAACTCCGCTGCGCTGAGCGACATTGCGATTTATGTCAGCCTCGGCCTGATGATTTCTCAGAGCTTCTACTAGGTTTTATACAGATGGTATTGGTTGAAAAATTCAAGAGCTGGCGCAAGAAAGTTGACGACAAAAGCTTGCGCAAAAAGAGCTCAAAAATATTCTGGATGTGGATCGCCTACCAAACCGTGAAGGGATTTTTGACAACAACACTGATCTGGATTCCACTGCTGCTAGCGTGGCTGCATTTGGATTAGCCTTTCAATCTCCTCCCCGCTCGCCTAATGGCTCGCAGTCTGCAAGGCGAAGCCGCAGCGGGGAAACAATTAAAAATCCCCCTTGCATCCTCTCCAATTCCCATCTAAAACATGGCTTTAATGCTTGGCAGAAAAGCAGACACTAAATTTAGAGAAATTCATGCCAAAACGTACAGACATTAAATCAATCCTCATCATCGGCGCTGGCCCAATTGTTATCGGACAAGCTTGCGAGTTTGACTATTCAGGAACGCAGGCTGTGAAAAGCCTGAAAGAAGACGGCTATCGAGTGATTTTGCTGAACTCAAACCCAGCCACAATCATGACTGACCCTGAGATTGCGGATGCGACATATATCGAGCCTATCACGGCGGATATCGTTGAGAAAATCATCATCAAGGAAAAGCCCGACGCAATCTTGCCAACAATGGGCGGGCAGACAGCTCTAAACACAGCGCTAGATTGCTTCCATGCAGGGATTCTAGACAAATATAACGTGCAGCTCATCGGCGCTTCAGTAGATGCTATCAACAAGGCGGAAGACCGTGATTTGTTCAAGCAGGCGATGGAGAAAATTGGGCTGGACATGCCGCATTCAGCGATTGCACATAATATGGAAGAGGCGCGCGAAGCTCTCGAGACAATCGGCTTACCAATGATTATTCGCCCAAGCTTCACCATGGGCGGCCAAGGCGGCGGCATTGCGTATAATATCGAAGAATACGAAGAAATCGTCAGCAGCGGGCTCGAAGCCTCCCCCACCACAGAAGTGTTGATTGAAGAGAGCATCGTCGGCTGGAAGGAATATGAAATGGAAGTTGTGCGCGACCGCAACGACAACTGCATCATCATCTGCTCCATTGAAAATATTGACCCTATGGGTGTGCATACAGGTGACTCAATCACCGTTGCGCCCGCGTTGACATTGACCGACAAAGAATATCAAATTATGCGCAACGCCTCGCTCGCAGTTCTGCGTGAAATTGGCGTGGAAACTGGTGGCTCAAACGTGCAATTCGCCGTGAACCCAGCCGATGGCCGCATGATTGTGATTGAG
>JALZVI010000172.1 GCA_023301015.1 Rickettsiales bacterium
TGTTGTATTTCAGCGCGTCCTGCATTTGTTCGAGTGTTTGTATCGTCGTATTCATGAGTTCTTTCTTTAAACTAGTTTTTAGATTCCCCTACCCTGAAGAGCGAAAGGGAGTCTGAACTACCTTTCGCAAATTCGTACAAAAGGTAGGAAGTGAACCTCTATAATAGCTAAAAAGCGCTAATATTTCAACCGAGTCACAAAAACTTCATATTATCCTGCCCGCGCCCAACAAAATTTTACAATTCGCCAGTTTCACGTATAATCCACTTCATGCCTAAATCTATTGATACAATTCCGGAGCTTTCCAAAATCCTGCATGAGTGCGTGAAGGGATACTATCCTGATTATGACAAGGCGCTGCTGGACAAGGCGTTGAAGTTTGGGGAAGAGGCGCATTCTAAGCAGATTCGCGCTAGTGGCGAGCCATATTTTACACATCCAATTCAGGTGGCGACAATTTTGACAGAGCTAAAGCTCGACCTTGCCAGCATCATCACCGCCCTGCTCCACGCCACGGTGGAAGACACGGCAGTGACATACGAGGAGTTGGAGAAAGAGTTTGGCGAGGAAGTTGCGAAACTGGTAGATGGGGTGACAAAGCTGACGAAGCTGGAGCTGAAATCGGAAGATCATAAGCAGGCGGAGAATTTCCGCAAATTGCTGGTGGCGATGTCAGAGGATATCCGCGTGTTGTTGGTGAAGCTGGGTGATCGGATGCATAATATGCGCACAATTCACCACGTAAAGCCCGAAAAGCGCAAGCGTATTGGGCAAGAGACGTTGGATATTTATGCGCCGCTGGCGGAGCGGATTGGGATTCAGCAATTTAAGGACGAGCTACAGGACATGAGCTTTGGCGTGTTGCATCCTGATGTGCGCGAGTCTGTTATCAACCGCTTGAAGTTCCTGCGCGACAAAGGCGCAAAGGGTGTGACGAACACAATTACAGAAATAAAGGACTTGCTGGACAAGAACGATCTGGATGGCAAAATTGTTTGGCGAGAGAAGAAGCCTTGTTCGATTTGGAATAAGATGCAGCGCAAAAACATCTCATTCGAGCAGCTGGCGGACATCATTGCATTCCGCGTTTTTGTGGATAGCACAGCGCAATGCTATCAGGTTCTGGGGCTGCTGCACGCTAATTATCACGTTGTGCCTGAACGCTTCCGCGATTTTATCTCGACGCCTAAATCTAATGGCTATCAGTCTTTGCACACCACCATCATCGGCCCTGAGAAGCAACCGATTGAGATTCAGATTCGTACGCACATGATGCACGAAACTGCTGAGCTTGGGGTTGCGGCGCATTGGAGTTATAAGCAAGGGAAATCAGTTCTGGATGAAGGCACGGAATATCGCTGGATTCGCGAGCTGCTCGATATCCTCTCCCACTCGGATAATCCCGATGAATTTATGGAGGACACGAAGCTTGAAATGTATCACGATCAAGTGTTCTGCTTCACCCCTCGCGGGGATTTGATTGCCTTGCCGCGTGATGCTACGCCTGTGGATTTCGCTTTCGCGCTACATTCTGACATTGGCTATAACTGCACGGGCGCAAAGGTTAATGGGCGTATTGTGCCGCTAAAGCATAACTTGCAAAATGGCGACCAAGTAGAGATTATTCGGAGCAAGAACAAAGCCCCCTCGCCTGCATGGGAAAATTTTGTGGTTACGGGAAAGGCACGCTCAGAAATTAGAAAATTTGTACGCGCAAGTAAGCGTAGTGAGTATATTCAGCTCGGCAAAGCTATTTTGGGCAAATATTTCAAGAAGGAAGGCTATGAGCTGGACGATAAATTGCTTGAGAAAAACCTAGAAAGACTGAATAAGAAAACACTGGATGACTTGCTCTCAGAAGTTGGAGAAGGACTGATTTCTCGTGCAGATGTGCTGAAGGCGGTGCATCCTGAGCATAAGCAGATTCGAGAAAAGAGAACAAAATCATTCTTCTTTTTCAATAAGAAAGGCAAGGAAGTTAAAGAAGAGGCGATTAACATCCACGGCTTGATTCCAGGCATGGCAGTGCATTTTGCGGGATGTTGCCATCCACTGCCAGGCGATAAGATTGTGGGCATTGTGACTACTGGCAAGGGCGTGACTGTACATACAAAAGATTGCGACACACTCAGCAGCTTTGTCGACACACCAGAGCGCTGGATTGAGGTTTCATGGGACCAAGAAAGCAACGTAAGTTCTATGCATGTAGGGCGCTTAAAAATCCTCCTAAGCCACGAATCTGGCTCACTTGCAACACTCACAAATGAGGTCGCGCGAGGTGAAGGAAATATCAGCAACCTCAAGATCACCCACCGCTCCACCGACTTCTTTGAGATGATCGTGGATATTGGAGTGCATAATGTTAAGCATCTGAACAACATCATCGCCAATTTACGCTCCAGAAGCTGTGTACATTCTGTAGAAAGGGCAGCAGATTAAGATGTTGTTAAGCAATAGCTGCTAATATTCTAAGATAATTTTCGGAGAAATTTAGATGGCAAAAAAACTTAGAGCAGTTGATCAAGAGCTTTTTACGTTCAAGAACAGAAAGGATATAAAATCTCGCAAGTATAAAACTACGAGACAACATATTATCGACCTTGTTATAGGCGTTGCCGGGATTTTAGCTGGAACAGCTCTCCTTGTTCACTTCAAGACACTAGTTGGAGCTGGGGTTTGTACATTAGCTGGCGTTACATTGATGGTCTATGCAATTCGCGCAGAGAAGCAGAAGCAAATCTTGGAACGTTCAGAGTTCTTAAATGCACTACTTTCTTCAGCGCTCGGAGCGAATCAAAAATTCTGCATGATCGTTACAGAGGCAACTGGACAAATTGTGTATCTTAATAATGGCTTCCAAAAGACTTTCCCGAAAATAATCGACTTGGAAAAGAGAAATTTGAGCAAGCTTCTGAAGCTATATTCAACTTCCGATGCAAAATCTAAGACAATTATGACAGCGGTTAAGAAGGCATCTAATAAGACGCTAAGCTGGGACATCAAGCAAGGAAGCGGGAAATCTGCGACTAAGCTCAAGACTAATCTTCAGATTGAGCCAATCGCACGTCCAAGCGGCTTTGTTGTGATCCGTGGTGAGTAAGCCTATATCTTAGGCATAGGTCCAACTACAATGCTTGTTGCGCAAAACTCGTCTTCCACGATGCAGACACTATCATCACCCGAAAAGATATCAAAGCTTCTGACATCTCCAGTTGTTAAAACTCCATCATCTAGCTTAGCGTCAAATGCTATTGAGTTTATTGGGTCAATTATAAAACTAAATATATACCCTAGTGGTATAGTCGTACTGTCTGTCGTTTGAAAACCAAAGCCCACCCCAAAGCTACTATCCATAAATTCTGGATTAGAGACTCCAGCGAGGTTTAGCCCGCCAGACTGATCGGTAGAGTAGGACTCCTGCAAGATGCCGCCATCAGACAAATGTTTCCATACGCTATATATCTCCGAACAGGAAGCAACACCACAAACTGGAACGCCACCAGCGACAGAATCAATTACGTCACCATCGCCATTTCCCGCAGGTTCAAAATACTCACTATCACCCGGCCATGTTTTGTAACGAAGGTTAAACTGACTGAATGCGGATTCATACTGCGCAAGAGCTCTGAGACCCGATGAGAACTTTGCAGAATCAATCAGACTCTGCCCAACCAGAATCCCGCCGATGAGCAGACCGATAATTACGAGAACGATAGATAATTCGACTAATGTAAAACCTTTTTTCATAACAACATTATACCACAGATCTACGCTTCAACAAAATCGAAAGATGCAATTTCA
>JALZVI010000173.1 GCA_023301015.1 Rickettsiales bacterium
ATTGGGCTCCATCCCAAGGACACTAATAATCTGGTCCAAGTATTGACCCATCTGCGAGATCTTAATAACACAGTTGTGGTTGTGGAGCACGAAGAAGAAGTCATACAATCCGCTGATCATATTGTAGAGATAGGTCCATTGGCTGGAATTTTTGGTGGCGAATTAATATTCTCAGGACCTCTAAAAGAATTTAAGAAGAATAAAAAACCAAGCCTTACTGCTCAGTATCTTACTGGAGTCAAGAAGATCCCTGTTCCGGCAATCAGAAGAACCGTAGTCAATAAAATCGAACTAAAAGGAGCTAAGCAGAATAACTTACAAGGTATAGATGTCACTTTCCCATTGAATGTATTGTCTGTTGTAAGTGGTGTTTCTGGATCAGGAAAGACGACACTTATTAAACAGATTCTATATCCAGCATTGCTCAAGCATCTGGGAGAATCCGTTGCACAGGCACCAGGACTATTTACATCTCTGGAAGGAGACTTGAATATGATTACCAAGGCCGAACTTATTAACCAAAGCCCAATAGGAAAATCTTCTCGATCTAATCCTGCAACTTATGTCAAAGCTTACGATGCCATAAGAGCACTATTTGCCAGTCAACAAGCCAGTAAAATAAAAGGATTTGCTGCCAAGCATTTTTCATTTAATGTAGAAGCTGGTCGTTGCGAAAAGTGTAAAGGCGAAGGTATGGAAACTGTAGAGATGCAGTTTCTGGCCGATGTCAAACTTGTATGTGAAGACTGCAGAGGAAGAAGATTTAATCAGAATGTACTTGAAGTCGAGTATAAAGGGAAAAACATTTTTGATATTCTCAATCTTAGTATAGATGAGGCCATTGACTTTTTTGTAGAAAGTAAAGACATCATTAAGAAGATAAAACCGCTACATGATGTTGGATTGGGTTATGTCAAACTAGGACAGAGTTCTAACACATTGTCTGGTGGAGAAGCACAACGTGTCAAGTTAGCATCTTATCTGGGACATGAATCTAAAACTGAAAAGATCTTTTTCATTTTTGATGAGCCTACCACTGGTCTTCATTTCCATGATGTGAATAAATTGCTCCAGGCACTCAATGCACTTGTAGAAAAAGGACATACCGTTGTCGTAGTCGAACACAATATGGAAGTTATAAAGACAGCGGATTGGATTATAGATCTAGGTCCAGATGGTGGAAAGGGTGGTGGTGAACTCCTCTTCCAAGGAAGACCAGAGGATATGCTAAAAGTAAAGCGGTCCCATACCGCCAAGTATCTCAGGGAGAAGTTGAAAGGGTAGAAGTAATACAAATGATTTCTATGTAGGATCTTCATTCAAGAAGATAATACTATGTTGGATTATGTACTCTAAGGGAACAATTATTTTATTTGAACTCCATTGAATATACAATACTAATTTCTAACGAGAGATCTTAACAATCTAGTGGTTGTTAGTTAAATTTGTCGCTCTGGAGAAATATAGGTAGATTGAAATGATGTCGCAGCAAAATAGCTAAACAAAAACTTTACCTTTAAGTCAATTGGCCAATGGTTTATATATTCTTAAGTATGAGAGAATAGGTCAAGCGTTGATAACAAGAACTTTTGTTGTACAGCACTAGAATTTTATTTATATTAAGTCACCCCGAATATTTCAAATCGGGGTGACTGTTTTTAAAAAAGGTACCTTATGTCTAAACAAATTATTCTAACCATACTTCTAATCCATGTAGGCCTATTGTGTCATGCCCAAAAACAGGATTACTACTGGCCTTTTGGCAAAGATCAAAACATAGAATTAGATGGTGTACAAGCCTTTGCTTTTGATTTTAACAAACAACCATTTGAACCGATTTTGAGAGAAGGAGAAATAAATTTTGATCAGAATAATGCATCCATCTGTGATGCCGAAGGGAATCTACTTATCTATACCAATGGTTGTGCTATAGCAAATAGATTGGGTAAGGTAATGCCTAACGGAGACAGTCTAAATACAGGATTGTTCTTTGATGATTTTTGGGGCGGAGATTGTAGTAGAGGGTACACTGGTCCTCAAGATATTACTATTTTACCTGATCCTGCTTATGAGAATGGTTATTATATTATTCAGAAACCCATCTCTCTTAATGTCTTTGCAACTGATCCAGATGATTGGTTTTCCAGAGATTCTATGTTGTACAGTTATGTGGATATGACTTTGGAGAATGGATTGGGTGATGTTACTGAGAAGAATGTTAAGTTTCATGAAGCCTCGTTGTTATTTAATTTTTTGGCACCTATTGCACATGAGAATGGAAAAGACTGGTGGATCACTAATCCTTCATACCCCAATGGTTTTTTAGTTTACAGTTTGACAGAAAATGGCTTGAGATACGAGAAAAGAGAACCCGGTCCAGATTGGGATATCGTTTCCAGTGCAGCGGGGCATGCCAGGTTTTCTCCTGATGGCCAGTATTATGCGACATTTGACCTCTATGCAGGTCTTTTTATTTATGCCTTTGATAGAGCAACGGCAACCTTTTCAGAAGAGCGCCATATCCCTTTTCCTTACCCAGAGCTTGCTACCTCAACAACTTGTGAGTGGAGCCCTAATTCTCGTTTTCTCTATGCGGCTAAGTATGATACGCTATGGCAACTGGATACCTGGGCAGAGCCACTAGAAACAGGTTTAGAATTTATATCAGAAAGAACAGAAGATAACTCAGACCCTACAGGTCGTAATTTTGGAGTGGCCGCTTTAGGCCCAGATTGTAAGTTGTATATCAGATCTAAAAGTGGTTCCAGAACCTTTCATGTTATACATAAGCCAGATGAGAAGGGCTTGGCCTGTGATTTTGTAAATCAAGGTATTAGACTACCTTCATATTCAGCTTCGGGTTCTTTCCCCAATTTTCCACGGTTCCGTGTAGATGAGGAAGAAAAATGTGATCCCAGTATTGTGAGTATAGCCGGAGAGGAGATTTACTGGAGACGAGATCTTATTGTTTATCCCAATCCGGCTAGGGATTATGTTAACGTAAATGTACCTGATGGGCAGCAAGGAGATATTTTCATCCTTAATATGGACGGAAAAATTGTGCTAGATGAGCGGAGGGTACGAGATAAGCAAAGGATGGAATTGTTGGGACTCGAGGCGGGTATGTATTCTGTGGAATTTGTGCCGCGAGATAATAAAGACAGGGTTGTATATACGAGTCAACTGGTTGTAGTGGAATGATGATCAGATATGATGAGAAAGGATAGAGAATGAACACAATTAATGCCATAACATAGTATGGTATAGAAAGAGAGAGCTTAGGTTACTGTAACTTCTTCTCAAGGATGTGCCACAGTAATACTCCCATAATGAACGAAAGAAATGTCGACAAAAAATGGCCAACATCTAGTATTTACTATTTTCTGCAACACAATAAGGCGATCCCATACCGCCACGAATCTAAAAAGTAAAATTAAGTCAAAAGTAAGCAGTTTAGATCAAGGCCCCCAAACTACAATAGATCAATAAATATTATATATAAAGTTCCAATTATATCAATTCAAATGATACTTTTGTAGTTGATTTCAGATAATAAGAACTAAAACTTCATTATTAAGACTTTATACGGACATGGTAAGCTTCTTATAGCTGGTGAATATGGCGTTCTTAATGGCGCTTTGGCTCTTGCAATACCTACCCGTTTTGGTCAGAATATGACCATAAAGCCAACAAGGAAATCAGACCTCCACTGGAAAAGTTACGATTCAGACAATAATGAGTGGTTTACCGCCCAGATTTCACTGTATGATTTCTCTGCCGTAAAAACGAGTGATGAAGAAAAAGCAAAGTACTTAAAAAAACTTCTTAAAGGAGCGGTAAGACTTAATTCTGAATTCCTTTCAAAGTGGAATGGCTTTGACGTAAAGACAACACTGGAGTTTAATAAAGACTGGGGATTGGGTTCTAGTTCAACATTGACTGCACTCGTTGCACAATGGGCAGATGTTAATCCGCTTCTTCTGCATTTTAAAATATCTGAAGGCAGTGGTTGTGATGTAGCTTGTGCTGGTGCTGACTTGCCTATTCAATATCAAGTCGTAGATGATACGATCAATTATACTGAAATAGATTTTGATCCACCTTTCAAGAAAAACTTGTTTTTCGTATACCTTAATAACAAACAATCTTCTCCTAAAGCTGTTGAATATTATCATAAGAATGTTTCTAAGAGAGCGACGCTTGTCAAGAAGCAAACGCAGATCACTGAATCTATGATAAGTTGTACTTCATTTTCTTCATTCAAGAACCTGGTCCTCAAACACGAAGCTCTTGTAGCTGAACATCTGAAGCTTAAACCTATCCAACAAGAAAAGTTCTCTGACTTTGATGGTGCCATCAAATCTTTGGGTGCATGGGGAGGTGACTTCATTCTAGCATGTAGTGATGCTGGACAGAAATCGGTTACAGATTATTTCAAAGCCAAAGGCTTAGAAACTGTAATTCCTTACGAGGAAATGATTCTAGTTCCTACAGAAGCCTAGGTACAAATAAGAATTGCGCACCTAAATCACTCAACACAAATAAGCACAAGTTTTCCTCAGGGCTCTTATACGTTTTCTTAAACTCATTTACCTTCTGCTTGAATACCAACTCATTGGTTACAAACTCTTCTAAGCTAGATGCATTTATAGCCCAATTAGAACTGTTTCTTATTCTGTCTATTATGGGAATACCTAAATTGAGTTCCTGCTTAGATGCAATAAATATTGGGTAAGCAGTGGCTTTGCTATCAAGTATTTTTTTGGATGCCGCACATAGTATTTTGTTATACTTACGCATCTCTTCTTCTATGATTAGAAGCTTCTCTGATTCTTTTATTTCTTCTTCCTTTTCCATTATTTCTTTTTTAGAAGCGCTATGTTCTCTATATGATGTGTATGTGGAAACATATCTACAGGTTGTATCATTTCAACACTATAGTGTTCGTTCATAAGCGCTATATCCCTAGCTTGAGTTGATGGGTTACAAGAAACATAGATTATTTTTTCTACACCTGTTTTATTGAGCATCTCTACAACATCCCCATGTAAACCTGCTCTAGGAGGATCTACAATTATAAGATCAGCTGATCCATACTTCTCAACAAATTCCGTATTGAATACCTTACGACAATCTCCTACTTCAAAAAATGCGTTCTCAATCTGATTGAGTTTTTTATTGGTATTGGC
>JALZVI010000174.1 GCA_023301015.1 Rickettsiales bacterium
TCTTCTATAAATTTAAATTTATCTAGGGCAAAATCAAAATTCCTGGCGGAGATGTCTCACGAACTCAGGACTCCTCTTAATGGTATAATTGGTATGAGTGATCTTCTAGAGGGTGAAAAGTTGACTGATTCTGGTGGAGAATGCGTAGAAGATCTTAAAACATGTGGAACTCTACTTCTTTCTACCATATCAGAGGTTCTTGATTTTTCCAAATTAGAAGCCGGTAAAATACAAATGAACATTAGGAGAGTTGATATTCGTGATTTCCTTTTGAATACTATGAGAGTCATGAGATTTTACAAAACATACCATGAGAGAACGGAGGATATTAATCTGGATATATATATTGACGAGTCAGTCCCTCGTATGATGGTTTCTGATTTCGATAAAATAGGAAAAATAATTATGAATTTTATTGGGAATTCTCTTAAATTTACAACTCATGGTCATGTTGGTTTAGATGTTTACTGGGATAGAAACTTACCAGAAGATGATTTAACATCAAAGGATAAATTTTCTAAAGAACAGCAGTTCTTACATGAACAGGGAGGAGAAGCTATAGGATTTCTAAAATTAGTTGTTAAGGATACTGGTCGTGGAATAAGTGAAGATAACATCAAAAATTTATTCAAGCCATTCCAACAAGTCCAACTCGGGAGAGCATCCGAAGGAGGGACGGGGTTAGGCTTGGTTATAAGTAAATCATTCGCCGAGAACATGGGTGGGCGTATTAGATGTGAATCTGAGGTAAACATAGGTACCACTGTTACCACATGGGTTAAGGCCAAAATAGATCCTAGGGAAGGGTATTACATACACGGGAACATCAAAGAATCCTGGGTTATTTACTCGGATAAAAAAGAGGACATTGTTTCGTCTAGCAAGGATAGCAGTGTTGTTTTGATAGTAGATGATGTATACATAAATTTACGTATGATGGCAAAACTCTTAAATAGTATGAATATTCCTTTCCATATAGCATCCAGTGGTGAACAGGCTGTTGAAATGTGTACCACTTTTAAGTATGATATTATTTTACTGGACTACTTCATGGGAGGTATGACCGGATTAGAGGCATCTAGAAAGATAAGGAAAAAGGGTATGAATACTTATACGAATATTATTATACTTACAGCAAATGAATACGACGAAGAAATAGAAAAATCAGGTCTTGGGTATATACAGAAGCCTGTAAATAAGGATTTACTCCGTGGAGTTATTAAAAAAAAGTAGGAATGAACCCAGCGAGATTTGAACTCGCAACCTTCAGGACTGGAATCTGACGCGCTACCATTGCGCCATGGATCCAATTTACAATATAATTCACATTAATTTATTAATTTAAATGTCCATTGCAAAATACTCGTAAAATCTAAAACTTCTTTATAATATTCTTTATAAACTTATTAGGCGTAAAGATTATCCCACATGGGAGTAAGCCCGTGAATTTTGAATTCATCGAATGGTGAATCCGGCGTTTTAATCAAAGCACTTGCACCACGCGTAAATTCCTCTACTTCTCTGTGAAGCCAGATACCCTTTATCCCCATTGATCTATTGAGTTCTAGAAGGTGGGGGTTACCATCAGAATCAATAGCTACATCCGATGCAACGATGTGGAAACATGCGTTATTGTACACGGATACATCCGTAGACTTACAAGTTAGCAATCCACCCATGGTCTTGTACAGGGATGAATGTAAGTCGTATATCTTCGGGTACATTTCGTCGAAAGATATAGAATCTTCAACACTATTCAATACCTCTGCGTCGAGTAAAAACCTCTCCATGTTAAACCTCTTGCCCTTATTGTCAGGATTCCTATGGAATTCTTCCCTATTTTGATTCATGTTTGTCATGAGCATCCTATATACGTCCTCGTTTTCATCCAAAAGCCTGTCCTCGTCATAGTCTTCCGCTGCAATATTCATTTTCATCCTCTTGTACAAGAAATAGTCTCTTTCCCCATTTGGCTGAACTATAACTAGAGACAGGATACGGAAATGCGTCTTCCTGTTATCATATAGAAAAGGCCTTATAAAATCTTGTATAACCCAGCTCACGACTTCAGTGTTTTCCTTTATTTTTTGTAAAATAGCAGGACCCTTTGCAAAAACAATATCGTCTCCAGCCGAACCAGCAGTCAGCTTGTATACGTATATATTGTCTTTTACCATATCACGTTCAAAATCAGATTCAGATGTCCATATACTTGGAACATATGGTTCCAATTTATCCTTAAAAACGGATGGGTTCTTACTTTGCCACGCCTTTACTGAACCAGCTTTATCAGAAATTAAATACCAGCTGTTTGCCATAATACCCATGGATAAAATATCCCATATAAACGATTTCCCGATATAAGGTCTGTAATAATACAGAAAAGATGTTCTCTGTGTCCATATAGGGGTACCATTTTCTTTTAGGGTGTCGTAACCAGGATGGTACTTATTAGATGACGCAAGTTTAGTTACCCTCTGAATATCAGTTGAATTATAATCAGATGCATTGATTACAGTGCATACCGAAAAGATAGTCAGGAGGATACCAGTGAACATGGTTGATTTGTTGTTCGAGAAAAGTTGTGTGATGATGTGCAAATGTGTCACTTGGGAAATTATTTAAGGTTTATTTTACAACTTATATTTCAAAATAAATTTCGATATTATTTGTAAATAACTCATAAAGGTAAGGTATCTTAAATAGAATCATAAATAACTCATAAAAAGGCAATACCTTTAAAGAGAAATACATTTTATCATAAAAGAAAAGTTTTTTTATTTATTCATTTATTAATTTTATTAGAACTTTACTAGGTCAAGAGAAACTCCGATAAAAACAAAAAATATAGAAAACCATTGTAATGAACTCACGTGATGTCCAAACACACCAATTGATATGAGTATAGTAAAAAACTTCCTAAGAGTTGTCACTATTGCAGTCTTGAAAGTCCCATGGTTAACAACCATATTGTATAAAAACACCTGTCCCATAGATTCTATAATAGAAGATATAATGATTAGCTTTATAACTGTAAAATTATTAATACAAAACAAAACACCCCCCTTTTCATCCCAAGAAAGTACCATTGCAATGAATGAAAGAACTGTGTGCCACTTACTCATAAACATCATAGTACTTAATGCACATGGTTTTTCATCAGATGATGGTTCAAGCATAATACTTTGCGTTGAAGCCAGTGCCCCATCCATACATAAGCTCATCCCTAATAATATAATTCCAAACATATGAACATCATTATCATCCTCATCGTCCGCTAGAATCTTATCGGATGAAAACAATATCATACCAGCAGTTGTTATAATTACCGATACACATCTTCTCATGGATGGTATTTTCCTATTCACCAAACATTCTGATACTAGGACAGGTACGATCTTTACAGATTTTCCGAGTACTGCATATGGGTAGCTAATGAAATTCAGTGCGTATACAGAAAA
>JALZVI010000175.1 GCA_023301015.1 Rickettsiales bacterium
GAAGGCTTGAACTTCCCTGAGACGATTGAAAAATTGGGATTAGAAGCTGGACTAGAATTGCCAAAACCAGACAAATTCCAAGCACAGAAATATGACAAGATTGCGAGATTATTGCGCTGCGCCGACGAAGCCTCAAAATGGTTTCAGAGCAACTTAAACACCACACGCGGAGCGGAAGCGCGGAGCTATCTGCAACGCCGCGGGCTTTCGGCGGAGACGATTGAAATTTTCAAACTAGGCTTTGCCCCAAACAGCAAAGGCGACTTGCAACGCCATCTTGAAAGCAAAGGCTTCACCAGAGCAGAGATGCAGCAAATTGGCGTGGTGAAGGAAGATTATGAATATTTCCGCGGGCGCGTGATTTTTCCAATCACAAATCGCAAGGGCGAAGCAATCGCATTTGGCGGCCGAATTTTGGGCGAAGGTGAACCGAAATATTTGAACTCTCCCGAAACAGAAATTTTCAAAAAACGTAGCACTCTCTATGGCAAAGCAATTGCCCGCAAAAATGTTTATGACTCTGGCGAGCTGGTTGTGACCGAAGGCTATATGGATGTGATCTCGTTGAACCAAGCTGGCTTCAAAAATGCCGTTGCGCCACTTGGCACATCTGTTTCCAACGAGCATATGCTCGAGCTATGGAAGATGACAGACACTCCAACAATGTGTTTGGATGGGGATAATGCGGGAAAAAAGGCGATGCTGCGCGCGGCAAATTTGGCAATGCCAATGCTGCAAGCTGGCAAATCTCTCAAATTCGCAACCCTTCCTGCGGGGCAAGACCCTGACGATGTTGCGCGCAAAAACCCAGAAAATTTCCGTAGTATTTTGAAAGCTGCAAAACCTTTGGCAGAAATTGTTTATGCCGCTGAGCTGGAAGAAATTGGAGTGGCAACACCAGAGCAAAAGGCCGCCTTAAAGAAAAAGCTGGAAGCCATTGCCAGCCAGATACCCGATGCTGGAGTCGCAGAGGAATATGGCAGATTTTTCAATGACAAATTATGGAAAGAAGGACGGCAGAAGAAGTTTTCCGGCAAGAAAGTGGAGGAGACCGCAACGCAAATTGGCAATGTGATGAACTCAAGCCCTGAAACTGAGCGCCTAGAGAGCTTGCTATTCTCCCTAATTGCAACAGTTATGGCATATCCAACATTGCTAGAAGACGCTGAAATTGAAGAGTTTTTTGTTGGGATTGAGACAAAAAACCAAGAAATTGAGAATTTACTGCAAATAATCATCAACAATCTAGGAAATATCGAGGAAATCGGTGGACTATTAGGCAATAATGTTAATAATCAGGCGAGTAAAGCCGGGCAAAAACTGCGAGCGTATGCAAAAACTGCAGAGAAATCACCGAAAAAGGAAGCCTGGCACAATGCCTATGCGGAGTATCAACAGCACATAGTAATGGCTGAACATGATAGCTCGGATGTTTTTTGCGAAGCGAGCTTTGCAAAACTTCAAGAGCAACATAAGCAGTTGGCAGAAAATAAGAAAAAATTGAACGAAACATATAGTGATTAGACAGCAACTATTGCTGCTAATAAGTTTTTATTGGAGACGAAATGAGTGCGATGAAAGATATTTTGAATAAGGTTACAGGCAAAAAGAAGACTGCCGATAAAGCTGAAGAAGAAAAAAAACCAGCAAAAAAACCAGCGGCTAAAAAAGCTGCTCCCAAAAAAGCGGCTGAGAAAAAAGCGCCAGCTAAAAAGGCGGCAGTGAAAAAGCCAGCAGCCAAGAAGACTGAGGAAGTGGCCGAGAAAAAAGCGCCAGCTAAAACAGCGGCTAAGAAACCTGCTGCGAAGAAAGTAGAAGACAAGAAAACCGCGAAGAAAGAAGTCGCGAAGACTGATGCTAAATCGAAAACCATAAAAGCTAAGAAGAGCGACAGCTCTAGCGATATTGAGCAAACAGAAGAGCTAAAGGAAGAAATTAAAGCGATTTTTGTTGCGCTAGTTTCCAAGGCAAAAACAGCTGGCTTCCTTACTTATGACGAAATCAACAAAGCCTTGCCGCCATCAAAATTCTGGCCTGAAGTAATTGACGAATTTATCTCAAAACTATCAGAAGCCAAGATCAAGATTTTGGAAGATGCTGATGATTATGTTGCCGAAGAAGGTGAAAGCGAGCAAGCAACCACAGATGATAATTTGGGCCGCACAGATGACCCCGTGCGTCTATATTTGCGTGAAATGGGCGGCGTTGAGCTGCTTACACGTGAAGGTGAGATTGAGATTGCGATCCGTATTGAAGAAAATCGCAACAAGATGCTTGAGTCTCTTTTTGAAACACCAATTGGCCTCAAAAACCTGATTAAATGGCGCGATGAGCTTAATGACGGAGAGGTCTTGCTTCGCAACATCCTTGATCTTGATGCAACATATGGCGCGGGCCCTGACGGGAAGAATAACAACGACGAGAACGCCGATTATACAACACCAAAAACACCGAATAAGCCTGATATTGAGAAACTGAAAAAAGAAGGCGAAGAAGATGACGCCGATGGCGAAGAAGACGATGACGAGGAAGAGGCAAACATGTCCCTTGCGGCTATGGAAGAAAAACTGGCACCAATCGTAACTGAGGCTTTTGAGAAGGCAACAGATGCAGCGAAAGCATTGTTGAAAATCCAGCAAGAAAAACTCGACAAGTCTTTGGAGCAGGAGAAGATTTCTGACGGAAAGTTCAAGAAATATGAAAGCTCACGCATGGCTGTTTTAGAAGCACTTGATGAAATTCGTTTCGACAACTCCGTAATCGACGAAATGCTGGGCGAGCTTTATGGCACAAACCGTGATATTTTGAAGCTGGAAGGCGACATTGTTCGCCTCGCCGACAAGCACAAAGTTAAGCGCAAAGCCTTCTTGGAGAATTATATTGGCAGCGAATCTGATGCAGAATGGTTCACGCGTATTGGAAAATTGAAGACGAAAGGCTGGAAAGAATTTGTTGAATATGAGCGTGAAAATGTAGAAGAAATTCGTCGCAAAATCATCTCCCTTTCGCACAAAGTTGGACTTGATACAGTGAACTTTAAAAAGCTAGTTGCTGGAGTTCAAAAGAATGAGCGTGATTCAAACCAAGCGAAGAAAGAGATGATCGAAGCCAACTTGCGTCTCGTAATTTCAATCGCGAAGAAATATACAAACCGTGGCTTGCAGTTCTTGGATTTGATTCAGGAAGGGAATATTGGCCTAATGAAAGCAGTGGATAAGTTTGAATATCGCCGTGGTTATAAATTCTCGACTTACGCCACATGGTGGATTCGCCAAGCAATCACTCGCTCAATCGCCGATCAGGCACGCACCATCAGAATTCCTGTGCATATGATTGAGACGATCAATAAGATTGTCCGCACAACTCGTCAGATGCTGCATGAGTTTGGCCGTGAGCCAACGCCCGAAGAGCTGGCAGAAAAACTTGCAATGCCACTTGATAAGGTGCGCAAAGTGATGAAAATCGCCAAAGAGCCTATCTCTCTAGAAACGCCGATTGGTGACGAGGACGACTCACAGCTTGGTGACTTTATTGAAGATAAAGGCGCGATGCAGCCGATTGACGCTGCGATTCAGGGCAACCTGCGTGAAATCACAACCCGCGTGCTTGCAACCCTCACTCCGCGTGAAGAACGCGTGCTGCGGATGCGCTTTGGGATCGGGATGAACACTGACCATACTTTGGAAGAAGTTGGGCAGCAATTCTCAGTTACACGTGAGCGGATTCGTCAGATTGAGGCGAAGGCACTGCGCAAACTAAAGCATCCTAGCCGTAGCAGAAAATTACGGAGCTTCTTGGATACTTAAGTTTATTTGCAATCACCTATCGACTTCCGCAAATTGATGCTTATATTGGTATTTAGAAAACAAAACAGAAGAGAAATACATGAAAAAACTCGCATTATACACAGGTCTAATCTCAGCAACATTCGCGCTTTCTGCGTGCGATAGCTTTAATGGCGCTAACGCCACAACTTCTGGCTTGAACGAAAAGCAGGTGGAAGAAATTGTTGCTCAATATATTGACGAAAACCCTGCGGCACTAATTTCATCACTAGAAAAGTTCCAAAAACAAGAAATTGCAAAGCAGCAAGAAGATGCAAAAAATGCAGTGAAAGAAAGCCGCAGCCAAATGTTAGAATCTAAGTTCTCAGCTGTTTTTGGTGAGGTTGATAGCGACAATTATGTTGTAGAATTCTTCGACTATAACTGCGGATATTGCAAACGCGCAGCACCAACTTTGAACAAGCTAATTGACGATCAAGACGACTTGAAAGTTGTGTTTATCGAGCTTCCAGTTCTTGGCCCCTCGTCTGAAATTGCAGCCGCAGCTGCGCTTGTAGTTCTGCAAAAACACCCGAAAAAATATCGTGAGTTCCATAACAAAATGATGGAGCATAAAGGCAAGAAAGAGCTTAGA
>JALZVI010000176.1 GCA_023301015.1 Rickettsiales bacterium
TCTGGCGTGTCGAGGGTCATAAAACAACCCTACCACAAAAAACAAAAAACCCGCACCCCACCTCACCAACCAAGCCCCTCAAGCCCTCCTAAAACAAGAACTCCTCCATCCCATCCATCCCATCCATCTGCGGTTAAAAACTCCCCGCGCCCAAAACCACCGCGACCCGTGTGAAATTATTTCTTCCCACCCACCAGCCGATCATAATCAGCGGACGTCAGCTTCACCTTACGGTGCTCCGGCTTCTTCCTAGGCGAATACTTCTCCGCCGCCGCCGCCGCCATCTTCTCCTCATCCACCCGCAGCACAATCAGCGCGAGAAACCCGCCCAGCCAGCTCCCTAGAAAAGCCCATAGAAACGTCCATCGAGTATCCTTGCACATCCGATCCGCGATGAACGGGCAGACCACCGCAGGAAGAATCCACATGAAGGTCATCATTAAAATGGCGAATGTAATCTCACTATCTTCAGGCATGATCTATCAATAGCGATTCGCGCGACGGCTCGCAAGCAATCATTCATCCATCGCCCTCCTCGTCATCTCATAAACCACCGACTTCGCCTCCGACACCTCCGCAGTCAGCCGCCTATTATTTTCCATCAAAGCCCGCACCAGATCACCACCTCGCAGCACCTCCGCACAATCCACGCACTCACCCAGCAGCGCCCCAGCATCCACCCGCAGCGCAGCATGCGCGCACCGCTGGACACGCAAAGAAGGAGAAGAGGGGAGAGAGGCCATCAATCAAAAGACTGACATCATCCAACACAAAAAGTTCAACTTCCGCTAACCTTTTTTCAGATCCTCATCTCCAGTCTCCAGATTGCTCAAATCAGCCGCAGTCACCGCAGGCTCCACCAGACCAATCACCGGCGCATCCTCCGCCACCATCATCGTCGGCGTCTCTCGCGAATCTCGATAATCCACCGTTCGCCTCTTGGGCTTCTTAGAAAGAGCATCCTCCTCAGCCAAAACCTTCTTATGAGACGGCCGCCCTCCAACTCCCGCACGATCAGGAGCCGCCGAGAAAGACTCATCAAGATCCAGCTTCTCCGCAATCGCCTGGCGAATGAACTCGCTCCGACCCACAAAGCCACGAGAAGAGTCAACCTCTTCCAAGAGCTTTTCGCTGAGAGTCATTGAGATCCTCGTCTGTTTTCCGTCAACCACTTCCAATAGTGTGAATCTTTTTCAACAAAACATCAAAATAATTCTTGCACACTCAGTATTACTCAGTATTATCTTAATCAACGTTAACAAAACGATGCCCCGCAAAACTCCATCAAACAAAGTCCCCACCGGAAAGAGGACCATTAGCCTCAAGTGCGAGACAGACTTCTTCGATCGTCTCAAAAATCACGTAGAGAAAATCGACACCGACTCCTCCAAATTCATCCGCACCGCAGTCCGCGAAAAGATCGAAAGATCAGCGTCTTAATTTTTCGGCTCTCAGTAATACTCAGTATCCACCCACCCCCATGACCACCACCGGAATCAACCTCGCCGTCCTCGCCGACACAGAGCGAGCCGAATACCAAACCCTCCTAAAAGAAGAGCAAAAGCTCCGGTTACGCATGGACCAACTCATAAAAAACGACGGCCCCCAAACTCACGAAACCATTGCCCAGCGCATGAATATCTCAAAGTCCCGTGTTGGCCAAATCCAAAGATTCGCCCTCCAAAAAATAGCCCGCGACTTCCCCGAACTCCGCGAACTCATCTCCTAAAATCCCCATCAACCAAGCCCCTCAACTTTAGCGTCTTCCGTGTATTTAGCGGTCCAAAATCCCATCCCAATAATTAAGTAAATTCTAAAATTCTGTCCAAAAAACCAAATGAAAATCAACCGTCACCAAACCCCCGTCCTCTTCGGCCCAGGAACCGAGCGCCAAGCCATCGCCCTCATGCGCCATTACAAAAAACCAAACTGCGCCCCAAAGCTCACCCCAGACCCAACCCTCCCCAAAATATCCCTCCTCACCCGCATCGATCGCCACTGCCTCACCAACCCACTCACCACCCTAAAATACGGCCTCATCTTCTTCTTCGCCGTCACCGCCCTCCTCGCCCTGATCACCACCTCCCTCTAACCCCATGTCTATCCAAAACGAAATTCCAATCAGCGAAATGACCGAGCCCCAGCTCCTCATCTTCGAGGCCGACCTAAAAACAGACCGCCTCAGCACCGAGTCCGCCCTCAGCGCTGTCAGCACGGACATCAAAGCCCTCCTTTCAGCAAAAGGCAAGCAGCCGACTCAGGAGCTTCTCCAAGAAAAAGACGACCTCCAAGACGACCTGCGAAAAATCCAAATCGACGCCGGAGAAATCAAAATTCGTCGCCAGCAAATCCACCTCAAAAAGCAAGAGGACCACCTTGCAAAAGAAGAACAAAAAAAAGCCCTCCAGCAAGCTGACCAAGCCGACCGACGCCACCAAGACCTCGTCACCCAGATCACCTGCGCCGTCCTCTCAAACCCCACCATCAACAAAAGCCAAGAGACCAATAATCTCCTCACATACTCCGCAAATCTCGCCCAAAAAATAAGCAGCCTCAAAGCCCCCTCCCAATCCTAATTTCCACCATGTCCAAAACAAAATCAATCACCCTCCCAGACCCCGGCGACCTCTCGCTCCCCATCGCAGATGTCCTCTGCAAACTCCCCACCGAAGCCCTCCACAACCAGCTCCACCAGCTCGGCGAGCGCGCCAAAGCAGGCCGCGCAAACCTAGAGGCCACCGAGATCTCCGCCCTCATCCTCTGCGCCCTAGAGCTGGAGCATCAGCAAAAGGTCCAACGTGTTGGACCATGGAAAAAGTGGGTAAAAGAAAACTGCGATTTCTCCTACTCCAGCGCAGCAAACTACAACCGCGTCCTCAAAGCCGCCCGCCTAGGAGCCATCGACGGCCTCCTCCCAGAATCCATCCCAGAGACTGCCCCCAGCCTCATGTCGAAAGACCAGCTCACCGATGCCTGCGCCACCCTCGCAGCATCCCTGCAGGGCCTCGGCGGCATCCGCCAGCTCTACATCAAACTCGACATCATCTCGCTCCCATCTGTCACCCCAGATGGAGAGCCCACCATCAAAAAAAACCAGAACACCAAAGGATCTCCCCAGAAGACAGCAGACACCGACGCCTCCGCAGCCCTCACCACCAGAGAGAAAGACGCCCTCACAGCCTACCGCAGCGCCGTCGCCGACCTAGACCAAGCCGAAAAGATCGAGCACTACCAAAACCTCCCCTCCGGCTCCCTGGACGAACTCATCGACGGCCTAACCCACCACCTCAGCCTCCTCACCAACCTAAAATAAGCAGCGCAGGCCTCCAACCCCACAACCAAGCAATAATTCTGCCCATTCCGTTAATTCTGTCTCCTCCCCCCATCCATTCATCATGACAATCTCCCGCCCCTCAGACTCCTCCAC
>JALZVI010000177.1 GCA_023301015.1 Rickettsiales bacterium
GGTCGTCGAGCTGACCAAGCATTTGCACAAGCCCAATTAGCGTTCCAATCAACCCCATTGCAGGCGCAATTTCCGCGCCTTTACGCAGCACAGCCGCCGCTTTTTGGTTGCGATCAACGGTGTTTTGAATGAACTGATACATAATCGGCTCAATTTCTTCAATTTGCATCCCGTCAACCAACATCCTCACTCCACGAGACATGAGAGTAGATTTATCAATCTTATCCTCCATCTCCTGCAGCCCCAACAAGCCTTTCTTTTTCGCATGCTCCGAAACCTTAATCACCTCTCTGGCGATCATCTTAGGCTCGTTGATTTTTGTAAACACAATGCTGTTTAGCGACTTGGAAAGACCAACCATGTCAGCCCATGCAAAGCATGCTGAGGTTACAGCAATTGTACCAAAAACAACAATCATCACCGCAGAAAGATCCAAAAAACCACTGGGATTAGCGCCAACGCTGATAGCATAGCCCACAAAGACAATACCGACCAAAATGCCGATTATCGTTGTAAAATCCGTGCCTTTGCTAACTGAAATCTTCATTCAAAATCCTTGAGTTAATCCTGCGGTTTTGATTCTGCTTTAATAATCTCGGTCATTGTAATGCCAATCTTATCTTCAACAATCACAACTTCACCACGCGCGATTAGGCGGTTATTTACATATACATCCACTGGCTCACCGACCTTACGATCAAGCTCAACAACTGCACCACGGCCGAGCTTCAGCAGCTGACTCACCTGCATTTCCGCGCCACCCAGTACAACTGAAATCTGCACCGGAATATCATATATCGCCTCAAGGCTAATGTCGGAATCAATTCCGCCCTCGCCCATTACGTCATTCACATCTATTTGATCATCTGCCATTTCATTTCCTCGTTCAAGTTAATTACGTTATTCTTTTGTTACTTCTTCGTCACTATTTTTATTCTCATCAGCCATATTATCCGCATTATTTTCTTCCACAGCTTCTGGCTGAGCTGCCTTAACCTCAATTCCCTCTTCAACTTTAGCTTCTGGCGCAGCGGCACTAGCCTCAGCCACCTCTGGTTCAGGCTGCTTAAACTCATCTACGTCAAACTCGCCAACAATGATCTTACCAATATCACGCCACAAATCATCCAACTTACGCTCGGCAAAACCGCTATTCCATATTAGCTGCAAGTCACCCTCAGCAATGCCAGCATCTTCCTCAATCTTCAAATGCTCAAAACGCGCGTCCATTTTCTCGATAAAATCTTTTGCAGTCTTCGGGTTCAAATGCAGCTTAACCTCCTGCTCCTCATCAACAACACCCATTGCTCCATCGATAAAGTTCTCAATTTGCTTTAAGCTAGAATCCGACAGACCGCTAACAACCTTCTTCGCAGCAGCAAAACTCAGCGCCTTTAGCTTCTCTGTAGTTTCGGCACGTTTTTTCTCGGCATTTTGGGCATGACTAGCAATTTGCGCATCAACCTTGGCTAGCAACGCCTCTGCCCTCACCTTCTCTGCCGACAGCGCTTCAGAGTTCTTTCCTGCCTCTTCCTTCACGCCTTCCGCCTTCCCCTCAGCATGCGCAGCTTTCTTGGCAGCTTCCATTTCCGCTTCAGAGAATGTCACAACTTCTGGCTCGGGCGGAGCTTCAGCTACAATCTTTTCAGCCATCTTCTTTGCAGCCAGCGCTTCCTTCTTAGCTGTTTCTAAAGATGACGCACTGCCAGTTGACAAGTTGACAGCATCGCCAAAGTCAAAAGTCTCGTATCTAAATTTAGTTACATCCGTCATCATAATTAATATACCAGCTGGTCATCAGCGCCGTCATCGCTAATCACAATTTCACCTTTCGCCGCCAAATCTTTGGCGATTGTCACAATATACATCTGCGCCTCATCCACATCACGCAAGCGCACAGGACCAAGGCTTTCCATATCTTCCTTCAAGATCTTCAATGCACGCTCCGACATATTGTCGAAGAACAGGTTCTTGATAACATCCCCCGCACCTTTGAGAGCTGTTGTGAGCTTGTCTTTGTCGATTGAACGCATCATTGCCTGAACACCAACAGAGTCAACTTTAGCAAGGTCGTCAAATGTGAACATCAAATTGCGGATACGCTCGGCTGATTCTGGATTTGAATCTTCCAAGAACTCCAAGAACTTCGCTTCTGATGTACGATCGAAATTGTTGAAAATCTCAGCCATAACTTCATGGCTATCCTGACGATGAGTTTTCGCCAAATTGCTCATAAACTCAGTTCTCAGCGTTTTCTCAAGATCTTCCAAAACCTCTTTCTTCACGGAATCCATCGAAAGCATACGCAAAATTGTTTCTTCAGCTAGCTCTTCAGGGAAAATCCCAATCACTTTCGCTGCATGACCTGGATTGATCCGACTTAGCACAAGCGCAATTGTCTGCGGATACTCATTCTTCAAATAGTTGGCGAGCACTTCTTCACTCACATTTCCAAGCTTATCCCAAGTTGTCCGCCCAGCAGGGCCACGAATATCTTCCATAATAGAGTCAACTTTGTCTTGCCCCATCACCTTCGAAAGCAAACTCTGCGTGGCCTGCAAACTTCCGCTTACAGTTGACCCGCCTGTCATATTTTCAGCAAACTCAACAAATAGGCGCTCAACAGTGTCGGGGGCCACAGAAGCCAGATTTGTCATTGTGTAAGACAGTTCGCGAATCTCTTCCTCGTCCATTAGCTCCATAACTTTCTGCGCATTCTCTTCGCTTAGAGTCATCAGGATAATGGCCGCCTTGTCTGCGCCTGTTAGATTTCTATATTCAATTTGCTGTGACATTAGCTTACTGCCTCCCCATACATCCAAGCTCTAAGCGTTGTAAGCGCTTCTTCTGGACTGTTTCCAATAATTTCATTCATCTGCTTAACAGAAGATGTTTTTTGCTTACCTTGAATGCTGTCGAGGATTGAGAACCCTTCTTCCTCACCACCACCAACACCAGGTAGTAGACTCCCTCCTTGCCCTGCCGGCGCATCCATCATTTTTCCATCTGGACCAGCAATTTGCGGCATCATACCGCCCGCTCCTGCTGGAGCTGCAAGCAAACCATATGGCTCTGAACCATCAGAAGGCAACACGCCTTGCTGCGCCATGTTAATCTCAATAGCACGCCTCACTAGCGGGCGGATAACCATCAGGATAACCATAATAGCCACCAAACCCATCACCATCACCTGAATGATATTTTGCAGATCTTCCTTAATCCAATCCATCATGCTTTCGCTCTTATAACCACTAAACTCTGGCGAGAACTGAAGATTTGCAACTGTAATCACATCACCGCGCTCTTCGTCAAAGCCCACAGTCATCCGAATCACTTCTTCCAACTTCGCTAGCTCTTCTGCATTACGCGCAACATATTCAACTTCACCAGTTTCTACGTTCTCTACATAAGTACCGTCAACCATCACGGCAATTGAGAGCTTGTTCACTTTTCCAGTTTCAGAAATATGACTCTTGATAGTCTTGGTAATTTCATAGTTAGTCACCTCGTCAACTCTCTGGCGCTCATCGCCTCCACCGCCTGCTGCTGCACCACCTGCTGCGCCGCCTGGCAAGTTGTTAGCCACAGAAACTTCGCCTCCGCCAGCACCACCAGCCATACGCTCTGTTTCTTCGGTACTCTGCACAGAACGCACAACCGCGCCCTCTGGATCATAAATTTCAGAATTCGTTTCAATACGGTCAAAGTCAATATCCGCAGTCACCTGAGCTTGAATATTGCCCATGCCTACATATCTCTCCAACAACTGCTCAATCTTATTGCCCAGCTTTTTCTCATAACCAGTCTTGAACTCGTTAGAATTGCTTGCATACAAACCAGCATCGCCATCTTCACCACCACGTGCCAGCAAGCGGCCGTTATTATCTATGATAGTCACAGACTCAGCCTTCAAGCCTGGTACTGATGAAGCTGTGAGATAGCGGATTGAAGCCACCTCGCCGCTATTCAAGCTAGTGCTATTATTCATAGTAAGCTGGATTGACGCAGTTGGATTATATGATTCCTTCTTAAATAGCTGCTGCTTTGGCATCACCAAATGCACACGTGCATTACGCACATTGCGCAGTTCAGTAATCGTCCGCGCCAACTCACCTTCAAGCGCACGCAGCTGGTTCATATTTTGCACAAAGTTCGACGTCCCCAGACGCTCCTCTTTGTCAAAAATCTCATAACCAATGCTCGCGCCTTGGTTTGCAGGAAGGCCTTGCTCAGCAAAAAGCAAACGCAATTTCAACACCGCGTCGTTTTCCACCAGAACTTGAGTACCATTTCCACCAATAGAATATTGAAGCCCTTGCGATTCAATTTCCGCCACAATCTTCTGAGTGTCGTCAAGAGAAAGATTTGTATATAGAGGAGAAAGAGAGCCGCCAGATGTCGCAAGCGCCAAGACAATCAAGCCAACCAGCAAAGATGCACCAGCCGCACCAATCACCATCAACTTCTTCGGCCCTAACTTCTTTACAACTTCAAATGGGTCACTCATTATATATTCCTACGGTTGCCTTGTTCCTATTCTCAATCTAGCACAGCATTGGTAAAGGAATAGTTAAAGGTAGGAATTTTTTTCCTAGTGCGGCAGTTTTTGCCTACTAGGAAATAACTGTGGTTTTGATGCTACATTGCCAGCTTTTGAGAAATAATGCAAAGCCACCGCCTCTACTAACTCTTTATTAACCATATTTAGCTAAAATTGTATGTATAAGGAAAAAATGACAGAAGAAGCAACAAAAGCACTAGAGACAATTAAGGGCATGCCATTCACAAAATCTTGGCAGAACAACCACGTGTCTCAAAGCCACGACATCCTAAACATAGACACAGGCGAAGTTGGACAAAAGGAACTGAAGGACTTTATCTTCCTACCAGCAGCCTCGGCATTGCGCCATCTTTCTAACGACCGAGAATTCCTTGCCTTCCGCAACGACCACAAGGGCGACGGAATGCTAGACTTCAGCTTAATCAAAGATAAAAGCGAAAATGAAAACCACAGGATCGTACTATTATACATGGCGATCTTCCTAGCTGAGCTAAAAATATTCTTCATGATCGGCGGAAAATACGGAATCTATATCGAAATTTCTGAGCTGCATGACAAGGCAGACGAAAATGGAGGCATATATAAGACCCTATATCGCCATTTCTCCATCCCAAAACAAATTGCACATAAAAATGGTATTGTCGAAGCCTTTAGTTAGGTTATAATGACGGCACTATGAAAATCTTAGCACTGCTAGACGGCCGACCAGGCAATGACAATCAAACAATCGCAATTGCCGAACAGCTTGGCGAATATGAATCATTGAAAATTGAGTTCAGCTCAATCGCCAAACTCCCAAACCTCCTCTTGGGCAGCAGCCTGCGTGGAGTGAAAACCAAAATCACCGCAAAGCCCGACCTAGTCATCGCAACAGGCCGCAAGCTAGGCAGAGTTGCAGCGCACCTCAAAAAGACAACAGATTGCAAAGCAATCCAAATCATGCACCCTCAATGCTGCCTAAAAAAATTCGACCTTGTGTTTGTGCCGCAGCATGACGGCTACAAGACCCGTGGCAACATCCACAACACAATCGGCGCACC
>JALZVI010000178.1 GCA_023301015.1 Rickettsiales bacterium
GACTCACACGCAGGCCACGGCCACGGAGATCGTCCGCATCCGACAGAGGAAGAATCGGTGCATGTGTCAACAGACAACAAAAAAAGCAGCTTAAATATAAGCGATATCAACGCAACAATTGCAGACGCAGCTAAAGAGCTAGGAATCCCGCCCGAGTATGCAAACAAGTTAATGGGCATGTTAGGGTTGAGCAACGCAATGCAAATGGTCGAAATGATTGGCGGCGTAATGAACAAGCTAGCTGAAAATGGCACGCAAGCAGTTGCTGGCGAGATCCCTGACGGATCTGCGGTTGCATATAATGGCCCAGATGCAAGAAGCACACAGCAAATTCAACAAGCTGCTGAAGCCGGAAATATCAGAGTTGGACAATAATAACAGTCTAAGCACACTCATCATTAATAGATAAATTCAAACAAACACGTCATTGTGAGCGCAAAGGCGCGGGGTTAGAAGCACGAAATCCTATAGCTACAGGCTAAAGCTTCCTGCATTCACCAATTTCAGGAGTAACATCACTTCTCTTCAATTTCCCTTGCTCAACCGACAAAGCAAAAACCTTCCAGCCAGCCTCACCAACTGGTAAACATTCAAATATTTGCGCGTTGGGAATCTTTATCCCCGAGCAGCCAAGCTCATCCATAACCCTATTCGTCGAACCGTTATGAGTAATGAATAAGACATTATCCTTACTGCCCAAAACCTTGTTAGTGCCAGAAACAACCCTCAGAGAGTGAGCCGCTTTTGATTCCTCCCCTGGCAAACCTTGCGAATATTCTTTCTGCTGCGCTTCCGTGATTTTACCATCCAGCTCACCCAGCTCACGTTCCCGCAAATCTGGCTCAACAATATAACCGCCACGATTTAATGTAATCCTATCCGCAGTTTGCGTAGTTCTTTTTAAGTTAGTTACAACAATATCAATCTCGCTCAAATCTTCTTCCAGCAATTTGAAAACTTCACGAGCCACAAGATCTTCATCAGAGATTTCTGGAAGAATATCTGGGTCACGCAATCCACCTGATATCAAACCATCCAAATTATCATAGGTTTGCGCATGCCTGCACTGCCAAAATCTTTTTCTAATATCCATAAGTATATCTTATAAGATATTGGCGAACCTACGACAAGACTTATTTAACAAATCTTAAGCAACGGCGCTGAGGTAGCTCGACCCACAAGGCAAAACTTAATCGGGGAAACAATCAAAAAAACCACAGCCCTGAGCGCGTTTCAGTCTGCAAGCCCAAAGGGCGAAGCGGGGAAACAATTAAATAACACCCTTCTCAACCAACAAACTCTTCAGCTCGCCGTCTTCCAGCATTTCGTGCAAAATATCGCCGCCACCGATGAACTCACCTTTAACATAAATCTTCGGGTAAGTCGGCCAGTCAGCATATTCATTGATTGCAGGAGAAATTTCACGGTTTTCGAGAATATTATAACCATGAATCTCAGCTGGAGTCACGCCAACCTGTCCAAAACAAGCCACCGCACGTGCAGAAAATCCGCACATCGGCATATCAGGCGTACCCTTCATAAAGATCACCACGTCATTTGACGCAGTCATCTTATCAAGTTCCGTCTTAATCTCAGCTGTCAATTCACTCATAATCTTACTCCAAAAATTCAGTTACTTCTTCACAACCAGCTCAGGCACACCTGTTTTTTCAAACGTGTGGAACTCAGGAGGAGATGGCAATGTCCACTCCAACGTATCAGCACCTTTACCCCATGGATTTTTCGGCGCTTTTTTGCCCCAACCAAGTGTATAAATTGCAACAAAGATGAATATCAATGTGCCAATCGCCGTGATGAGAGAACCGTAAGATGAAACCAAGTTCCAGCCCGCAAACGCATCAGGATAATCAACATATCTACGCGGCATACCTTGCAAACCTAGGAAATGCTGCGGGAAGAACGTCACGTTCACACCAATTGTCATCACCCAAAAATGCAGCTTACCCGCCCATTCTGGGTATTGCTTACCCGACATTTTGCCGATCCAATAATAATACGCTGCAAACACACCATAAAGCGAACCGAGCGACATAACATAATGGAAATGCGCCACAACATAATATGTGTCATGCAGCACCACGTCAAAGCCAGCATTTGCAAGTAACACACCCGTAACCCCACCAACGGTGAAGAGGAACAGGAAGCCGAGTGCGAACAGCATCGGAGTATCAAATTTAAGCGAACCGCCCCACATTGTTGCCAGCCAAGAGAAAATCTTCACCCCCGTCGGCACCGCCACAATTAGCGTTGCAATTGTGAAATATGCCCGCGTGTTCACGTCCAATCCAACAGTAAACATATGATGCGCCCACACAACGAAGCCAACCACGCCAATACCAGCCATCGCATATACCATCGCCAAATATCCGAACACAGGCTTTTGGCTGAATGTTGAGATAACGTGAGAGATGATACCAAACGCAGGTAGAATCAGGATGTAAACTTCAGGATGCCCGAAGAACCAGAACAAATGCTGATACAAAATTGGGTCACCACCGCCAGCAGGATTATAGAAATCCGTACCGAAATTGCGATCTGTTAGAAGCATAGTAATCGCGCCACCAAGAACAGGCAAAGCTAGCAATAGCAAGAACGCCGTGATTAGCATTGACCAAACAAACAACGGCATACGGTGCAGAGTCATACCCTTACAGCGCATGTTGAAGATTGTTACGATGAAGTTGATAGCACCAAGAATGGATGAAATACCAGCCAAATGCAGCGAGAAAATTGCCATGTCAACCGCAGCCGATGGATGCGAATTGATTGTTGAAAGCGGCGGATAGACTGTCCACCCAGTACCAGCACCCTCACCCACAAAGGCAGAGCCAAGGAGCAAAAGAAACGCAGGAGGCAGAAGCCAGAAGCTAATATTATTCAAACGCGGGAACGCCATATCAGGCGCACCAATCATAATCGGCACAAACCAGTTACCAAAACCACCCACAAGCGCGGGCATCAGCATAAAGAACACCATCACAAACGCATGCGCGGTTACCATCACATTATACCACTGCTTCGGATTGTCAGAAATCATCCACTGCATGCCAGGCTCAGCCAGCTCAAGACGGATCCAGAATGAGAATATCCCACCTACAACCCCCGCAAATACGGCGAAGAATAGATACAGCGTACCGATATCTTTATGGTTTGTTGAAAATAACCAGCGTTTCCAACCTGTTGGTGTGTGTCCAGACATTATTATATTCCTTCTTTATTAATTTCTTCAGCATCGCCTTCAATCACCGCGCCTGCATCAGCAGTTGCAGTTAAACCCGGCACAGTTCCGCCCATTTTTGTTATCCAATCATTGAACTCAGGCACAGATACTGCGCGAATCTTGATCGGCATATAAGCATGGTCAGGGCCGCAAAGCTCATAGCATTGGCCATAATAAATGCCTTCCTCAGCAATATTAATCCAACCCTCATTCACACGGCCAGGAACAGTGTCGCGCTTAAATTTCAGCGAAGGAATTCCCCACGCATGAATCACACCATTAGGATCACCAGTCACCAGCACTTTCACAGTTTTTCCAACTGGAAGCACCAATTCATTATCCACCTCAAGCAAACGCAACTGATCTTCTGTAAGCTCTGCTTCAGGAATCATGCGGCTTTCAAACTCTTCAACACCATACTCAGGCAGCTCATAGCCCCAATACCATTGGTAACCAACAACCTTCAGCGTTAAGTCAGCCTCTTCAACTTTATCCATATAAAAAAGCAGCTTCATTGACGGCACAATAATCGCCACCACAATCAGAATCGGAATCACTGTCCAGATCACTTCAATCAGCGTGTTATGCGTTGTTTTGCTAGGCTCTACACCTTCTTTCGCGCGGAATTTGATTACAATATATACCATCAAACCAATCACAACGATCGTGATTATCGAGATAATCACAAAGATATAGTTATGGAAATCAACCATACGCTTACCAAGCTCCGATGCGTCTGGCTGGAAAAACCAACCCCAAGGAGTTGCTGTAAACACCTTATCTCCATCCGCGTTCAGCGTAGAGTCCCCAGCCGAAGCCAAAGAAGCGATTGATGTTATTGCTAAAAAAGCGAGTGCGAAAAGTTTTTTCATATTTTTTATCATCTATATTAGAATATTATAGCCGTTTTCATAATCCAAAACGCGACAAAGGTCAACTGTTGAGTCTATTTTGAAGAGGCTTGAGTTTGTGAAAAAATCTGCGCACCACGGATTAGATCAAGCGCACGCGAGAGTTGGAAATCTTCAATCTTATCCTCGCCATCTTTCGCAGTCACTTTCGGGAATTGCACAACCTTCTTCGTCGATTTTTTCTTTTCAGCGTCGTTCTCCAAATGCCCAGCCAAATCACTTTCATTGCTCGCATACTTGTTCGGCTTCACATATTCCACCTTCGCTTGCTTCACTTCAATATCAGGCTCAATGCCTTCTGCCTGAATTGATCTTCCGCTCGGAGTATAATAGCGCGACGTTGTGAGGCGCATTGCACCATGACCAACTAGCGGAATTACTGTTTGCACAGAACCTTTCCCGAACGACTTTGTTCCCATCACTACAGCGCGGTTATGATCTTGCAACGCACCCGCCACAATCTCTGAAGCTGAGGCTGAACCACCATTTATCAACACAACAATCATCTTCCCTTCCGTCAAATCACCCGAAGTCGCGTTGTAGCGCTTAGAATCATCAATTTGACGACCTTTTGTAGAAACAAT
>JALZVI010000179.1 GCA_023301015.1 Rickettsiales bacterium
GCAAAGATGAGTATCGACTATTAATTTGATCGAACTCACAGCTGACGTATTTGAAATATATTTTTTTAAATAAGCCGCGAGCCTTACGAAGCCAAAATAGGAGATTCTTAACTGTTGTCGCGTACTGTACCCCAGCTCTGACAGTAGAAATAGTTGGCATATTGATCTCTTGTTACGACACCAAGGCATATCGAAGAACGCCTCTATAGCTCAGCTGGGAGAGCGTGGCACTGAAGTTGCCAAGGTCGCTGGTTCGATCCCGGCTGGAGGCATTTTTTCTTTTTTTTATAATCTGAAACCATTTGGATTTGATGTACTTTTATTTATATCTATATTATAAGAGGAGGGGGGGATCATGTCAGTCACATGGGTACAGAATGGTTCAAGCCAATTCGAGGTGTCCTCTAAAGATCATCTTTTGCAAATAATGACACAGGGTACCTATTCTACTGATGCTGGTACACCTCCGGCAAGTGCTGCAGCTTATTGGTCGTCTTCTTTCATCCAAACTGTTGACATTGATTTGGCAAATGATGCTAACATTACTCCCATTGGGACATCAAGTACAAAGTTCACTGGTCAGTATGATGGTGATTCGTATTCTATTTCCAATTGGTTGTATACTACAGCAACAAGTCACCCAGGTCTATTCGGTTACACCAATACTGGATGTATTCTTAAGAATATGAGATTAGCAGGAATATGGAACATGGACGTCGACTTCACCGGACACGGAGGTTTCCTGTGTGCACAATTCGAAAATTCATCTGCCTATAACATAGAAGGAGATTTCGACGTAGGTACATACTTTGGACCAACTACTTCTAATTACGTACAAGCAGGTACAATGATTGGTTATGCCAAGACTTGTACTTTGCAAGGTTTCGTGGTTAAAGGTTCTGTTGATATGGACGATTCCAGTACTAACAACAGAGGACAGGGAGGTGTTTTTGGTAACACAGAGAAATCGTATGTTAAGTTTATCCAGAATGTTGCCGATTTCCCCAGTGGTATCAAAAATCCATTCAGAACTGCTGGTATATGCGCATTTTCGGAACAGGATTATGAATGGTCTAACGTACAATGTGCAATGACAGGTGATATTTGGTCAGCTAACCCTGGGGGTATATTTGGTTATATCCGACTAGGAAGTACTGCATCGCCCATTATTGACAATATCGTTTTAAGTATGACAGGTAATATAATGAATGCGGCAGGATCCTCTGCAAGTGGTGGAGCATTCGCTTATCAATTTGTCACTGCCTATATAGATACAACTCTTAATAGGTTTGTAAATTACATGACTGGTGATTGTAGTTCTGGAACTGCAAGTTCCTTATTCGGTTCATTTGATTTAACTATACAAAACAGTATAATTGCTCCAAATGGAACACTTTCAGTTGTTGATGTATCAAACTCGTCCTCGAACTCTGGTGTTTTTACAGAAACAACCAAGTATGACGAGTCATTTGGTCTAACTTTCTCTATTAACAATGGTGGTTCAAGTGATTCTGCTTCATTGACTGGTTTCCTTACCCATGCATCGTTTACAGAACTACCATACATTGATCTTAGTGGGACAGACGACGAAGGGAACTCTTATGATTGGGATTTCATATATGGAAACGTGGGTGGAAATGCAACAGAATATCCTCTGTATACTCATGCCGTGCTACACAAGGGTGATATGATTGCACCTTTCGTTGTAGATTATGACACAGTAGCATCTGGTTTTGACGGAACTTCACTGCAACTCACATTCGCAAATACTACTACTGATACCGTATATGTGCAACTTGCATTCACAGTAACTAGTACAACTGCGGGGACAACTACCACTTGGTCACTACCGGCACCACTTACTGTTGTCAGTGGGGTATTAACTGCTGAAGTTACACTAGAAGATTCAGGTGCTACCGCTTATAGAATTTCCATAACTCCAGATGGAGGCTCCGAAGTAGTATCTGTATCCACAACCACAGAATTAATACACACCATCAGTAACCTGTCTCCAGTTACAAACTACACAGTTTCTTTGTATACTGATACAGGTGCAGGATTTGTATCCGAAGCATCGGAATCTATTACCACTCTTGCTAATATATCTGGTAACTACGATAAGACTGATTATGACGATGGTAGCGGTGGATTTGATCTGTCTGAGTTTAATGATACATCTCTGGGTCACATCTCGGAAGTTATGGACTCTTTGTTCACAACTGGTGATTCGATCAGTCTAGAGGTAGATAGTATTGTACGTGATACCACGTTTTCTAACGTAGCCGGTACTCTGACTATAGACAAACTTGAAACAGAACCTATAATTTCGGTTGGATTCGATGGACTAGCTTCACAAACAACAAGTGTGAATCTAACTGACGAAGCTGATGTTTCTACAACATACGGTATAGTTTACGATGGGATTGAATCAGACCCAACATACTCTATAAACGGAGGAAGTTACAAGGCCGGTCAAAGTTTGGTTTTAAATGGTAAAAAGGTAACAATATTTAACTTTTAATTTAAGTATAAACTACACGTAAATTATAATAGTATGTTAGTTTTTATAATTTAAAATCTTATAACTTGAAGATTCAACCACATTTATAATATCAAACCATATCAATTATTTTTATAGACAACAAACAGCTCTACTTGTAACACCAGAGACTAGTATGTTATTTACACCACACCTGGACTGGTGGTATAGGTAAAATGTGTATAAAAACATGAATATAGTCAGTATACTGAAAACCACTGCATCTACATCATGATGTGTAAAATTATTTATCTTACTTGCAATTTCCTCGTCAAAATTATAAAATGCAAATAGAGTAACAAACACTTTCATGAGAAGACTCAAAAACAAACACTTCTCTATACAAGTAAGTTTGTTAGTCTGAGGAACAGTGAAAAAGAGTGCGACATCTGTAAGCATAAACGTTGACCCAACTGATACCCATGTACCACGACCACCTTCTTCATCTTCAGCCTTGATCGCATGAGTAAGCTGTAAAACCAATGTAAGTATATAAGGGATAACCATATACTTCAAAACTGATTCCAGGCTACGTTCTACCTTGTATTTCCATATAAATGTGTGTGTGTCACCGACAATGGTCTTTTTCATTTTGAAGTCATTGAGGTTTGAAATCCTCTTTGTATCTACAGTTACATTCTTACATGTGGTATGTATATCAAAAAATAGAAATTGCCTGTTAAAAGGCATATCCTTTAAATTATTGATCATTGTCAAGGTAGCATTGAAAAACACCGACACGGATTTCACATCATCATGAACAACTTTCATATCACTCATCGCCATCGAGTTTTTGAAAAATACCATGTTTATGTCAAAATCATCACAAACTCCTTCCTTTTTGTAATACGTCATTAAAAATGAAATATCAACTTCGGTAGAATGCTGGAAAACGCTCCCGACATTGATGACTTCTACCTTGAGATTGTTGTACATGATAATTTTGTGATGAGTGGGGGGGGTAATTTAAGTTCCGTATATTTATAGAATTTCTCATTTTTTAGAATATACCGGTAATATTATCCGGCAAGATTATTCGGTAAGATTATTATGTGAGATTTCAATGAAAATAATTTCGAAATATTTTGTTGGCTCACCCACCCCACCCCACCACAACTCACCCCACCTCACCACAACTCATCCACCCTAGCCAATACCAGTACATCATTAAAATGAACACTGATATGGAACCTCCTTCTCCTTCATCCCCTCCCAGTGAAAAAACGGACTCTACACAACGTAGGGCATTCTTTCCTGAGACTCCTAAAGGTACTATACCTAAAGTTTCTATGAGGATTGAACAACCTCCCTCTGCAAGCCCTCCTTCTTCATCTGGTTCGAGCTCGTCTAGTTCGAGCTCGTCTAGTTCAAGCTCATCTAGTTCCAGTTCATCCGAATCAAGTTCAGCTGGATCAAGGGAATCTGGTTACACCTACGACTCATTCAAGCCTCCTATACAGAATGTACAGGATTTGTCTATACCCGGGGATGGCGATAATATCACCTTTTCATGTAGTCATCCTGATGACATGTCTATAGATGATATATTGAACAAGATTGGGGTAGTGGGATTGAAAAGTATTGGTGATATGTACAAGAAGTGGGAAATCAGGAACGAGAAATCCCATAAACCGGTTCCATTCTCTGATTGGTGTAACAACTTTGACGAGGTTAATAAGTGTATGTTCCGTGTAAGAGCACTGGAAGAGCGTCTGAAGAGGAAGTACAAGATTGCCAAGACTTCTGAAGAATTTGATGATTTGAGGGAGATTATATACAATTTCAATAAAATCAATGTTTCCTCAAAGTGTCCGGTTGTATGGGGGGAAAATGGTAAATACAACCGGATAAAGAACAAAGATTCTCTTGTGTCATGGTTAGAAACAGAATATGCACTCGAAAGGGGGCTATCACCTGACACAATTGGTGATTTTGAAGTTATTAGTACTGGTTATGGGTTAGTTACTATTGATACTAGTTTTAAGGGTGGGGTGGGATTCAGTTCATTCTGGATACCACAGAGGAAATTCAAATGTGAACCCTCTAAGGACTGGGAAACGTCAATCCACAAGGAAGTGGACCCTAGACTTCGTTATATGGATACAGTCAGTGGACATGGATGGAACCACGACTCCATATCTGGAAAACGCAAGGAAATGAATTAATAAAATAAACTAAAAATCTTGAATTTAAAGGTTGAGCGTCTGCTCCCTTTTATATTATTTTAATGTTTTGTTAATATATAAAATGTCATCCGAGACAGAGTTAGAAGTTGTACGATGGGGAGATGGGACATTTGGGGCTAATTCTACAACTACCAAATTAAATACTGGAAATGAACTAGCAAGCATCTCCTGGACATTCGACCCACCACTTGAAAATGTAACACACGTCAACTTCTCCGGTTTAACTGGTAACTGGAGTAAGGGAAATAGTAACAGATCACAGTTAAGAATAAGAGCAATGGCAGAAGATGGGTCACTTGTATGGTCTGCGAGTGGAAATCATATAAATGGGGGGAGAACTACAGCACAAGCTTTTAAATCTCTCACATACAATCTAGGAGGTGTACAAGTGGCACAAATATACTTTGCACGACAGAGGAGCAGAGCCATAAAATTTTCAGCCGTTACCACAAACCAACCAGCTTCTGCATCATTTACACTTATGCACGTACCAACAGAACCATCGATATCATCAGTGGTTAGTTTATCCAATTCAATCGTTGTAAATATAAACAATGTAACCGATGGTTTAGTATTATCGGTAGGTGATTTAGATTTTGATGTTACTGAATCAGAGGTAATTGTAGACGAATTAGAACCCAATACAACTTATAACGTTATACTCAAATCAACAGAAATCATTTAAATGGTTTTTTTATAATACTAGTAGTAAACCCATACAACACATCCGATAATAGTACATGTGGTATATATTTAGTGTGATCAAATATTGCTAATATCAATAAAACAATAGAATGGTATCCATGTACATCTCTTTTCCACCACACATTATCATTTTTAGTGAAATTTAGGTACACCGATGTTAAACCAAGTAAAATCGAGATAACCCGGAATGACTTTTTATGTTGATTTTTGTATGCCAAGTATACAAGAAGAAGTCTTATAGGTATACACACAGAATAGAATAGTATTTTTCTATCAGAAGGTGATGCACCATATTTTTCTATTATACCAGGCATATGTATTGAGTATAATATACGATTATATTTTACATGCCAAATGCTGTTGGTATCACAAACAAAAAAGAAAATATTGATTAAAGTTAAAGATTACAAATGTCAGTCGTAACATCAGGAACCGTTTCTATGGGTTCTATTGCAGTTACCGAAGATTCTCTTCAAATAGACCAACTTGTAGATGTCGACGCTACAGCTCCTGTTCACGATAATGTTATTATATACAAGGACAGTGTAGTAGATCCAACTTACACAACAACTGGGTGGTATTCCGAAGGTCTTCTAATTGAAAATCTTGGAAATGTAATTTCATCGACTACACCATCCCACAATGAAATTCTAACTTATAATGACACACTTATAGATGCTGCATATGGGACTGGATGGGTTAACAAGAACATTTCCTCTCTGTTCACAGGCCTTTCCACTACAATTGCTGGTATTGTAAGTGCAAGTGAGGCTATTGAAAAAGGCAAGGAAGGTAATTTGGCATTATCTGACATGGTTATGATGTCAAATAGCGTATCTGGTGGTAGTGGTAATAATTTGTCAATAGGGTCAGCAGACGACAACAATGAAATTTTCAAAAGAGAATTGGTTGATTCTGATTTTACGTTTGTTCAAACACTATCTGCTGGGGAAATAGCGGACCTTACTTATACCACTGGGACAATTATTAGAAGTACAAAGGGGGTTTATGGTCTCACAGGTCCATTCCCAACTCCATTGGGAGTTTCCGGTTTATCATTTAAACAGTCTAGGTTCGCAACAACAGTTGCATCGTCAACAGTAATTGTAGCAAGTACAGGTACAGAGGTAACTGTTACATTATTTGGATCAGATGGAACTACAATCATAGACGGACCAACAGTTGTTTCCGAAAATGCTGTGTCAGTATTTTCATGCGGTGCTACAGTAGGAGAATTTGTACTGAGTTCAACTGGTTCCATTATAGCAGTAGTAAATGCAAATGGTACTCAAATACGTGTTCTACCACCCATGTCTTCTGAATTGATCTGCTGGAACCGTGCATGTAATGTATCATCACTTGATGGTACTGCCAGTGTGGTATACACTAGACGAAATGGTAACACAGGTACAACATCTGTACCAAGTGGAACATCCACATTTTTAAACGCAGGTACTAATGTTGGTTTTGCTATAGGGGGTGCAGTTATTTTGCGTAGTGACAAACCAATAAGTTGCTACACAGGAGATGATGATTTCGGCGACCAGTCTATACCAGGTCTACCATTGGATAAACTGAGTCAAAAATTCTGTATTCCTTCATTCATTGACGACAATACTGACAATGCTATTGCATGTATAGCAATAGCAAGTCCATATGAGGGATCAGTAGAAATATTTGACAATACTGGTGCATCGGTGACAAGTGTAAACATTTCAAGACCCACAACTCCTGCTACAACTGCACTTGAACAAACATTCCCAGCAGCAGCCCGCTGGCAACCACAGGACAATGGTATAACAATGAATGGTGGTTACATCATATGCAATGTACCTTGTATGTGTGTTATGAATTTCAACGGGGGGACTGTATGGACAGGTGCAACCGGAGACGAAATGATGATATTTGGTACCACCCCAGAAGATATTAGAGCAGATATTAAAACCGATGCCAGTGGATTATTGCGCAGGAGAACTCTCAGTGGAGCTGGGGTAGTGACATGGGAAGTGTGTTAAGCTTGTGTTAAAAAATTATATTATTTTTTATTTATAATTATTATATACTAAATGATTTCTAATTTCTGCATTCTGGGAGAAAGAGTGTCTGGAACATCATTCGCAAATGCATTGATAATACAAAATATAACTGGTCTTAAACCAACTGTAGAGTTTGGTCATAAGCATTTTTACCAAGACATGAATAAAATTAGGAGATCGGACACATCTAAAACACTTTTTGTATGTGTAGTAAGAGAACCAGTAAAATGGCTACAAAGTATGTGTAAAACAACTTTTCATGCCGATACACCTATAAGAAATTGTCAGGATATGACTAAATTTTTAAGAATGGAATGGAAATGTATTTATGATGAAACATCTGGAACAAGTCAGAATACTAAGCAATATGGTTCAGAGATGATGATGGAGCGAGACCCAGACACAAAGAAACGTTTCGAAAATGTGATGAAGATGAGGACATCAAAAATTAAACATTGGTTTCAAATCAAATCATGTGTAGAACACTTTGTAGTTGTAAATCTGGAAGATTTACAGAAAGACCCGGAAGTCTTCACTAGAAGTATATGTGAAGCATATAGTCTACGACACTCTAGTAAATTTAACCCTATTAAGACTGTAAGAGGTAAAGGTAAAGTAGAATATAAACCAAGTTTATATCCATGTCTTTCTAGTGGAGATGAAAGTTATATCATTTCTCAGTTGGATTTAGATGTTGAATCAGAGCTGGGATATTGTTAGATTTAAACTTCAACTTCGGTGAGTACCTTCTTGACGGCGAAGGGGTTTCCGAGCTTCACCATAGCTTTCTGTCCTAGTTTAACGGAAGATTTGCGTCCTAGAATAGGTAGCTTCTTGGCGAAAGGGTTTCCAAGTTTCACGTTTTTCACAGCCTTTAGGCCAAGAGACTTGCTGGAGCTTCCGGATGGAAGGATTTTCTTCAACATAAACAAAACGATAGAGATACCCACAAGAAGTTTTACAAGTTTCATCGACATGATGATTATATGTTTTTATATTATACTAATATTATTATTTATCAGAATGCTTATAAGTCTATACCAAATATCATTTTAATTTAATCCGTTGTCACACATTTGGCAAGATTTCTGGGAGTATCAGGATTGATACCCTTTAGAATAGCCAGCTCATACGCGATCATCTGTAACGGGAATGTAGCAATGAGAGCTGTCAACCT
>JALZVI010000180.1 GCA_023301015.1 Rickettsiales bacterium
CGGCTTGCCAATGGGACTCTTTGGGATGACAGAGACGTAGCCAAGCAATTCCTTTCCGATAAGTCGGCGCACAAGACCATCCTTCGCCACGTGGAGGCTCTAGATAAGCAATTGGAGCGCGAAAGTTACTTGGCGGCAAATCTGCGCCGCCGCTTACTCATTATTTCACTATTAGTGGCTTACCTAGAAGACAGGGAGGTTTTTAACTTAGAGGCAGGATTTTTTGATCGCTTTAAATCTGGGGCAGATAAATTTTTTCATGTTCTCGCCGATGCAGAGGCTCTGATAAAACTTCTAAGTTATCTCGAAAAAGAGCGCTTCAATGGAAACGTCTTCAAGTTAGAAGATGATGAAAAACAGCAGCTTCGCAAAACGAATCGTCTAAAGAAGTTCGCAGAGTTGATTGAAGGAGTCACGGAGTCGGGTGGGCAGCAGACCCTCTGGAGGCTCTACTCTTTTCACGACCTTCCGGTAGAGCTCATCAGTCACATCTACCAACTCTTCGTCGAGGATAAGACGACTTGTGTTTACACGCCGCCCTTCCTCGCGCGTTTGATGTTAGAGGAGGCGCTGACTCTTGATCGGATGGATCGCTTGGAAACGCATGATGAGATTGTGTTTGATCCCTCATGCGGCTCCGGCGTCTTCTTGGTCGAAGCCTTCAAGCGCTTGGTTCTGCACTGGCGCCAGAACAACGATTGGAAATCTCCGCCCGTAGATGTGCTGCGGAAACTCATGGAGCGAGTGAGAGGAACGGATATCGACGGTTATGCAGTTGAACTTGCTGCTTTCAGTCTTTGCCTCGCGATGTGCGAGGAACTGGCCCCTGAAACCATTATTAAAACGCGGAAACTTTTCCCGTCTCTGAAAGGCAAGACTTTGATTCAGTCCTGCTTTTTTCAACAGGTGCGTGATGGTGAGCTACCTCCGGACATTGGAGTCGTGATGGGGAATCCGCCATTTGGTTCGGCATCAAAGGTGGGAACAACGGAGTTGGCATACATGGAATACCTTGATGCCTATGGAAAGAAGAGTCTGCCTGATCGCCAGTCCGCTTATCTCTTCCTACACCATGCGATGGAGGCGCTCGTGGAAAACGGACTGATGTGCCTCATTCAGAAAGACAACTTTCTCTACAATCGCCGCAGTGCCGTGTTCCGTCGCGCGGTGTTTGAGCGCTGGGACGTTCGAGAGGTTCTCGATTTCACGCCAATTCGCGGATTATTCTTTAAGGACCCTAAGGTTGTCGTTGTGCTAGCTGAGGCACAAAGGCCGGACCCCAAGCGTCCTATCCTACATGCCATCTTTCGGCGGACCGTTCACACTCAGGCGGAGTTGAGCTTCGAACTAGACTATTACGATATGCACTGGTTACCGCGTCACGTGGCAATTACGAAGGACTTTGTCTGGCGATGCAATCTCTTCGGAGGAGGTCGCGCTGTTAGTCTTGTTGAGCGCTTGAAAAAGCTCCCGACACTAAAAGACTATGTGACAGAACAAGGGTGGGATTATGGCGAAGGGTTCATGGTGGGAACGCCAGGCAATGAAGCAGATGTTGTTGATTATCTTTATGCTCAGCCAGTTATCCCAGCAAAGGCGATTCTGGTGGACGGAACGATTGATAAAACCTTGATCGCAACGCAGGAGGTGAAATATTTCCAGTGGCCAAGGCCAGAAACTCGCTACGAACCTCCGGTTATTCTTATTCCTGAGATAGATGACTTAAGAGTGGCGATGTGGAAAGAGCAAGAGGGACCGCTCACATTTAGTAGTAGAATACTTGGGATAAGTGCGAATGGAAGAAACATTGATTTACATGAATCATTAGCAAGTCGACTTTGTCTTCAGGGGAATCTTATGAAATCGTGGTCATCCCTGACGAGTTCTGACGCCGGAATCAAACAGTCAACAACCCTTCAAAAGGGAGACGTGGATGCCCTCCCTTTTCCAGCCGATGAGGCTGATCTCGACTTATCCGATAACGACGAAATGATTTTGGCCGACGCTTTCAACTTTTACCGTGACTTCCAACGTCTCGGTGACGACGCGGAAATGATGCAGGCTTCGACGTCTGATGATCATAGAAAATTTGCCGAAGTCTTCACCCGTCAGGTCAACATAGTGCACAAAAAACTCAAGGCATTGCCCGTTATGTCCTGGGCAGGTGTGAGTTGTCAGCCGTTTGTCTTCGGCGATGCGGAGCCCGATTGGAAAGACGTTGATGGACTTGGTGAAAAGCTTGCCAAACTCCTCCGAGAAAAGAAAAGCCCGTCATTAACCTCTGTTCGTATTATACGTATTTTCGACGGTCCATTTGTCTTTCTCATTAAACCGGACCGTTTGCGCTACTGGTTGAGTTCCATCGCTCTCCGCGATGCTGACGAAGCCTTGGCCGATCTTCGAAGCCTTGGCTTTTAAACAGACAGTATGATCGCCAACGAAAATCCCTCAACTCCCGGTGTAGGCATTCCTGATGCCTCCTTTTTGGAAGTGGACGCATTTCATAACGCGATCGTCTCTTTTATCGAGCGGGAACTTCCAGTCTGGCGTGATCGAAGTGACCGTCCTCTTGTGACCGATGAACCCCGTCTCAATGAGACCTTGTGTGATCACTTAGACTGGGCTGCTCGGCACTCGTTTGACTCAATCCGTTTTTGTCATGAACCCTACCAGAGTCCTGGTCGGGCTGCCGATCTGGCGGTCAAGCCGGGGAAGCGTATCATCGTTGAGGCAGTAGAGTATTCGGTATTTGAGCAATTACTTCCAATCGAGTGCAAGCGCCTGCCAACCCCGAAGGACAATCGCCGCAGCGACTGCGAATATGTGCATGGGATGCCAGGACACCGCACGGGAGCCATTGAGCGGTTTAAACATGCCCTGCATGGCCCGTTGAACAAACGGGCATTGATCATCGCGTTTGTTCAGTCCGAATCTTGCAACCACTGGCTATCGGTGATCAACGAGCGTATCAATAAATTGGCGATCGATGGTGTTGACGAAAAGCTTTGGTCTCCTCAAGAGCAACTCTCAGCCGACGATTCAAGTAGAGATAGTTTCTACAAGATGAAGTCAAATCACAGGCGGATTCAGTCTAGAAGTCCCCACAGCTTTGTGGAAATTGAGCATCTATGGTTACAGATGAACTGAAGTCTTAGAATGAGTCATGGAACACCAAGCCGTCACCACCGATAAGAAGAGCGGCATCGTGAACGACGCCAACCTCTGGGCCACCGAAACAATGGGCGACGCCAAGTATCCCCTAGAACTCTTCCTCCGCGTCATCACGGTCAGCCTAGAGACCAATAAAATCGTAGCGAGCCTCCCGAAGCTGGAGATTGATTGAAGTGAGATCGCTCAAGTGGTGTTGGGTCCCGTGGGGTAAACTTGGTGCGTGGGATCCCACCAGAGGGCATAGAAAACATTTCCCCGTAGAAATCCCCAGAGCCGTTCCTTGGCACTCAGGCGAAGGGAGAAGATTTGCCCCCAGTCATCAAGTTTGAGCTGAACCAGTCGCTTTTGAGCATCCTTACAAAGTTTCTCGGTGGGAATGAGATGGCTTTTCATGGAGGTGCGAGATTTGATTTGGGTCCAAGTCGCGGTCTCGATATTGCCTAATTTTTCGATGATCTCAGTAAGTTTTCCTGAGGCCTTGATCTGTTTGGGGCACCATGGACCACCCCAATCTAATCGCTGAAAACGCCACGTCGGTTTGTCTTCAGTGTCTTTACTTGGGACAAACTTTCCGGTCTTGGGTTGCTTCTTAGCGGGGTGACGATTGCCGGATGCCACTTTGGGCTTCTTAATACCTTTCTCTTTCTTTGCCATCTCCTAGGCGACTTCTAGAGTGCTGTATAATACTCGTGCAGCGCCGCGTCAGTAATGACTGAGCTGCTGCGTTGAAGGTCAGAAAGGCCTTTGCGCGCGTCGATCCAAGGAGATTCTTGGTGAGTGAGATCGCTCAACCATTGGGCCGTTTTTTTACCGTAAAATTCGAGGACTCCATCGATGGACTCTTTCTGAAAGGTCGCGAGTTTTGAGGGGTCGCCTTTTGGCCATTCTGAGACACTAAACTTACCCTTGTGTTCTCTATAGAGAGAAGGGATGACGGGTCCATTGGCCCAAGCTTGAATCTCGGCGGTGAAAAGAGGTTTCTCATCCCAAACCAAGGACCATGCCTGCGAGTAGTAGGCGAGCTTCTGAAGCTTCATCGCGGACATGCTTCCATTCTTTTTGAGAATGTAAGCAGCGACGTTATGGACCGAGGTGGACATTTGAAATGGGGGGGTAGACGAAGTCGTAAGTTTGATCGTCGTTGGAATATGTGTAGGACATTTCCTGAGTTTTAAAGATTGTCAATAGATTTTGAGTTTTAATTGTTCTCTTGAACAGTTTAAGAGGGTGTTTTGGCTTGAGTTTAACTCAAACGTTAAATATTAATCCCGCCTACTTTGGCCTCCGCCACTACTTTAAACGACATACCGATAGAGGAATGAAAATTAACATCATCAAGCAAGAGCCAGACGCGCTTCAGAAATTATTTCTGGAAGCTCCCGATCTTGTGGATCGGATCGAAATGGAAAAACTCACCATCATGGAGAGAATTCTGGAGAACATGGAGATCCGTGGCATGAAACGAAAGGATCTGGCCAAAGAAATGGACGTGAGTTCTGCCCGGATTACGACGATGCTCGGTGGCTCCAATAATTTTACTCTAGGCACTCTGATGCGGGCTGCCGACGCGGTGGGTTGCGAACAGCATACGGGCTTCGTGCCGAAGGGATACCGTATGAATAAAGCGATTTTAAAAGACGAGGAGGTTTAGCATTGAGGGGCATCGTTTTCTTGCTTTCAATTGCGAGGCAAATGAAGCGCCCTCGCTTGATGGAACCCAAGTTGGCCAACGGCCTCCCTCATACCAGCATGGGGCACCGGCCCATGTGTGGTGGCGAGAGTCTGGGTTGTCTGAAGGACAAAGTCATAGAGCTGGCTTATGAGGTTCGCCTTCAGCGAACTGCCCCCGTGCATCGTGAACCCCACGCGTTGCGTGGGGCTGGTATGAGGGAGGCTGTTGGCCAATAAGACACGGGCTTAGTGGGTCATGGACGGGGTGCAGGCGACATAATCTTGCGGGGCTGGCGGGGGCACGGTAGTTTCCGCGTATGGCATTT
>JALZVI010000181.1 GCA_023301015.1 Rickettsiales bacterium
TTGTCAAGTTATTTTAATAAAGATGCGTTGTTATGTGGGGTAACTCTTAATAGTAATAATAGTCCGGATACGGCTCATCAATAGCGCGGACTGGTTCTGATTCGCTGTTGCTTGAGCAGGCTGTGAGGGTTATGAGTATAATGAATGATAATTTTCTCATTTGTTCCTTTGGCTATTATAAATTGGTTCCACTTTCTCAGCATATGATATTAAAATTTGCTTGCAAATGGAGTGCTTGACGTCGGTTAAATTGCCTAGTGGTTGTTCATCGGAAGCGGCTGATTCTTTCGATAAATCTGTTCTGCTGTATTCTACCGGTATATTATATTTGGCTTGGTAAGCTCTGACGACGGTCATAGCTCGATCAATTATGTCGGATAAAGGCCGTGCTTGTGAATTTATTTGTGGTGTTTCGCTGTTGCAGATTTCTTCCAAGAGGCTGAATAGATGGGTGCAAAAGTTGAACGCGTCGCCTACTGAGAATTCTTTGTCGGGTTGCAATTTAGTTTCTAGCACTCTTCTGTGCCAAGATTTTTGTTCTGTAGTATGGATCTCGCAAATTTCTAATATGCGGGTAATTGTATTTCTTGAAGCTATCAAAATAGGTTCAAGATTTTCCGCAATTTCTTTGCTAAAATCAGCTTCTTTCTTTGCATCACTCATCGCCAAACAACAGCTCCTGCACAAAGCCTTCTAATTCTGGCTGGCGGCCGATTCTTAGGCGTTCGGCTAAGAGGATGCGGTTTACGGATTTCATGGTTGGTTCTAGATCCTGATTGATCAGCACGTAGTCATATTCATTCCAATGCGAAATTTCGCGGCTGGCTTTTTTCATGCGTTTGGCAACCACTTCGGCGGAATCTTGCGCGCGGCTGTTGAGGCGTTTTTCTAGCTCGGCCATTGATGGGGGGAGGATGAAAACGCTCACAACATCGTCGGGCATGGTTTTGGAAAGCTGGCGTGTTCCTTGCCAGTCAATGTCGAAAATCACATCTTTTTCAGCGCTCAAATTTTCTTCCACAAAGGCGCGCGGTGTACCGTAAAAATTGCCGAAAACTTCGGCGTGCTCCACAAACTCATCGGCGTTTATCATCTCGCGGAATTTGTCTTTGCTGATGAAGAAATAGTCTGTGCCGTCAACCTCACCAGGGCGCGGCTCGCGGGTGGTGTAGGAAACGGACATGGTCAAATGCTCGTCAATTTCTAGCATTTTGCGGCTAATTGTGGTTTTGCCCGCGCCCGATGGGGACGAAAGAACAAAGCACATTCCGCGACGTTTTAAGGTTGGTATCATGAGTTGATATTAAACGAGGGCGCGGCTGATTTCCAGTGGTTTTTCTATCTTAAATGTCCGTTTGCTCTGCTTACTTCTGTGCCATAAGTGGTTGCGAGGTCTTCAAAGAGTTGCTGCACGGGGTCTGCGCCGAGTATTTCACCAGCTTTTGCTTTTGGGGTTAGGTAGCGGATGGAGATTTTTTTCTGCTCAGTGTTGAGGCGAAGATCAAATGTTAGGGCGATTGAGTCGTTCATTTCCATTAGTTGCTTAACTATATCCTCAACATCAAATTCTAGGTTTTGTGTGTTTTCCATGAAGAGTCTTGCGACTCTCATTGTTTTCATTCTTTCTTCGTCCATCCCAAGGTCGGAGGGTTTTTCGCGGATTACGCGTGAGAAACCTGAGAATAGCTTTTGCACATAGCCATCATTCGGCATGTCTTTCACGCTCAAGCTTGCTGCCAGCGAGCTGACGGCCTTTGGAAAAAGCCTAGGGATTTCGCTGTGAAGCTCGTCTTCTTGTGTGTTGCCAACCATGTCATAGCTGAGCAGGCTGCGTACGGTTTCTGTGTAGTCCATCAGCTCTGGTTTTGGTGCTTCTATTTCCGGGTTGTCGATTAGGAAAATGTCTGCGTGGCGACGATATGTAGAAATTCTGAGGGCAAACTCTGCTCGTGTATGGGACAAATCTTTTGCTAGGTTCTTGATGCCAGCATCAAAATCCCATGGTTCTTGTGCTGTTGCGATGATGTGGGAAACGTGGCGTTTCTCGGCTGCGCGCAAGATTCCCTCGGTTGGGGGAGTGGATCTATAGCACATTGGCGCTGCGTAGCCAGCTTTTGCAAGCTCTGCTCTTTTGTACTGAAAGCTGGTTCCTAGACCAGTTGAAACAGCGCTAGAGCTCCGTTGCAGGCCGTAAGTGTCACTATAAAAAAGATGATCTTCTGTGCGCATAATATGCAATTCATTAATTTATGCTTATACTATTAGAGCCTAAAACAGCGAAATGCAAGCAGATGTTGAGAGTGCTAGGATTGTTAGGAGTGCGTATTTCATGTTATCTTCCTCTTTGTGGTTCAATTACTGTGCCACCGCATTCTCTTGCGTGGAGTTCAACGCCTTGTAGAGTTTGAAGCGATGTGCTTTCCGCCTTGGCTAAGAAGGTGAAGTTGCTGCTAGTGAATATTAGGTCATCTGCCGAGCTCACCCTGAGGGTGTCGGAACCTTCTCCCGCATAACCTTCTGTGTAACTTCTGCCTTCTAGAGCTTGCATCAAGAACAGGTTTACCTCATTCAAACTTTTGAATTGAAATTCGACAGTCCTTTTAGTAAGCGCGCCCACGAACCCTAAGCAGCCAATGCCTTCACAGCGTCCGTAATCTTCTGAGCAGCGTCATCCAAATCGTCTGCGGCAATGATGTCCATGCCAGATGTGCCGAGAATTTCTTTGCCTTTTTCAACATTTGTACCAGCCAAACGAACAACCAAAGGAATGCTCAAATTCACGTCTTTTGCGGCGGCAATAACGCCTTCTGCGATAACGTCACATTTCATGATGCCACCGAAGATGTTCACCAAAATGCCGTTTACAGCAGGGTCACCGAGGATGATTTTGAAAGCTTCTGTCACAGTCTCGCGAGTTGCCCCGCCCCCTACGTCCAAGAAGTTTGCTGGCTCTGCGCCATACAAGTTGATGATGTCCATTGTTGACATCGCAAGTCCTGCGCCGTTCACCATGCAACCAATTGTTCCGTCCATTTTTACGTATGAAAGACCGAACTGAGAAGCCTGAACTTCAAATGGATCTTCTTCTGTAAGGTCGCGCATTTCTACGATGTCTGCTTGGCGATAGAGCGCGTTTGAATCAAAGTTCATTTTCGCGTCCAATGCTTTGAAGTCGCCGTCTGTAGTGCGTACCAACGGGTTGATTTCAACTTGTGATGAATCTGTTTTTACGAAGCACTCATAAAGAGCGAATACGAATTTGCTAAATGCCCTCACTTCGCCTTTTGGAAGGTTGATTCCAAATGCAAGTTTGCGTGCGTGATAGCCCTGAATTCCTTCTGCAGGATCAACGTGAACTGTGATGATTTTTTCTGGATTGCTTTCAGCAACTTCTTCAATTTCCGTTCCGCCTTCTTCTGAAGCGATGAAAGTGATTTGTGAAGATGAGCGGTCAACCACAACTGACAGGTAGAATTCCTTGTCAATTTCAGTGCCTTCTTCGATATAAACTTTTTGAACTTCTTTGCCTTCTGGGCCAGTTTGATGAGTAACCAATGTCATTCCAAGCATTGCTTTTGCAAGCTCGCGAACTTCTGACTTATCGCGTGTTAGCTTAACGCCACCAGCTTTTCCGCGTCCACCTGCATGGATCTGAGCTTTAACAACGAACAAATCACAGCTCATGTTTTTCGCCGCATTTTCTGCTTCATCAGCTGTAAATGCAACTGTACCCATACTTGTTGGTACGCCATATTTTCTTAAAACTGCCTTTGCTTGATACTCATGAATGTTCATCGTAAACTCCTTATTTTAATTTTTCTACGTCGTCAGCCTGCGACTCAAAGTGCTCACGTACCAAGATGTACGCTCCGCTCTTTTCGCCTTGCCTTCCTAGTATAAAAACCAAACTAAGAAGTTTTCGCCGAGATTTAATTCTATTGTGCAATCAATCTAGCACACAGGAATAACTTGGCAATTGTAAATCACCTAAAACTCTTCTGGATCGTGTTTTTGTTTTGGGCGTTTGGGCGTTTGGGTAGGTGGGCTTTGTAAATGCAGGCTGTTTCTCTTGTGGAAATGCAGTGCTGTTTGTCCGTTTTCGTCGGTGACTTTGGCTTGAGTGTTGACTGCTTTGCAATGCGTGCAAACTCTGACTGTGTGAGGCGCTTGCGGGATGTATTTTGATAGCGGGAATAGATCCATTGTGTCGATTGCAACGAACCTGCCTCGGGCGAGGATGAACATGGCGAATATGAGTGCGAAATATATCAGGCTGGGGATGGCGATTAGGGGGAGCATGACGGCGGAAACTAGCAGATATTGCGCCCAGTTTCCATATGTTACCGTGCCGTGCGTGCCGAGCTGATAGCATTCAGTGCAGATATGCTTTTCGTGATCCATATTAAGCTATTTTCTGCCTACTTAATCTTGCCCATCGCCTTGGTCAGATCTTCAACAGCTTTCACAGATTTGTTGAATGCTTTTTTCTCTTTTGCATCCAGCTTGATCTCAACAATTTTCTCAACGCCTTTGGCGCCGATCACAACGGGAACTCCAACATACATGCCTTTCACGCCATATTGGCCTTTGAGGTATGCGGCACATGGAAGCAAGCGCTTTTTGTCGCGCAGGTAGCTTTCTGCCATCTGAATTGCTGATGATGCAGGTGCGTAATATGCTGAGCCGTTTTTCAACAAACCAACGATTTCTGCGCCGCCATTTGCTGTGCGTTCGCAGATGTCGTCAATTTTCTTCTGAGTCGACCAACCCATTTTGATGAGGTCAGGAACTGGAATTCCGGCAACTGCTGAATAGCGTATGAGCGGCACCATTGTGTCGCCATGGCCGCCGAGAACAAATGCTGTTACGTCTTCAACAGAAACTTTGAATTCTTCAGCGAGGAAGTGGCGGAAGCGGGCAGAGTCAAGAACCCCAGCCATGCCGACAACCATGTTGTGCTTGAAGCCAGTTGCTTTTTGCATCACGCCAACCATCACATCAAGCGGGTTGGTGATTACGATAACAAATGCGTTTGGTGCATATTTCTTGATGCCAGCGCCAACTTGCTTAACGATTTTTGCGTTGATTCCAAGTAGGTCGTCACGGCTCATCCCAGGCTTGCGCGGGATACCTGCTGTTACGATGCAAACGTCAGCGTCTTTGATGTCTTTATATGATTTTGTGCCTTTGAGGTTTGCGTCAAAGCCTTCAACGGGAGCGGATTGAGCAAGATCAAGCGCCTTTCCTTTTGGAAGGCCGTCATCAATGTCGAACAAAACGATATCGCCAAGTTCTTTGAGGCATGCAAGATGCGCGAGCGTGCCGCCGATCATTCCTGAGCCGATAAGTGCAATTTTATTTCTTCTGATGTTTGACGCCATGATATTTATCTCCTGTTTCTATATATAAGCAGAGGATATGCCGACAAATTTAAAAATCAAACTTTCGTTGTAGTTGCGGCAGATTTTTTGGGATTTTGTGGCTTTAGTGGTTTTTTGCGAATCTAATTACGACGCTAAGATCGCCGCCAGCAGTTGGCTCATATTCATCAAAATTTTTGTCGTTTAAGCGGAAGTGAGAGTAGGTTGCGTCGGTGAAGGCTTGGCACCCTCACCCTGCGTCAGAACCAGATACTGCAGACCACTGGCTGTGGTCACAACGCCTTCCTTACCGGCGT
>JALZVI010000182.1 GCA_023301015.1 Rickettsiales bacterium
CAATAAATAAAAAATAAAAAATACATCTTATAATTATTTTCCCAGATTAATATATTATTCGGAACCATGGACACATCAAAATATTTCCGTACATGGAAAAACATTTCGATTGAGTTTTGAAAATTCGACACCTGCACATCTGGACACAACCTTTTTCTCCTCTCTCCCCTCCCCCGTCCAACCAACATCAAAAATAATATAAAACACCTGTATAACCACCAATAAACTTATAACAATGAGCATCCAGTTCGCCAACGTTGACCTATCGCAAGTCAAGCTTGCTCCCCCTCGCGGTAACAAGAACGCACCAGGATTCAAGTCGTGTTACATCCAGTACAAGGGAGGGCAGCGTCTCAACATCCAAACCCCAGTGATGAACCTCCCATGGGACATCAGGGCCAAGCAGATGGACGAGAATTCCAATGTATCGGCAAACCTATCTCTTTCATTCAAGGGTATCACCAACGATGAAGACTGTGAACTCAACAAGTTTGCTAAGTTCATGAAGGCTTTTGACGACCGTGTCAAGCAGCTAGTAACAGAGACAAAGGGTGGCCTAGGCAAGAAGGCAGAGGCAAAGGTTCTAGATGCAAACTTCCGCGAGACACTCAAGGAATCTGCCAGTGGAGAATACCCCCCCACAATTCAGCCCAAGATCTACCTCAAGTGCCGCGAAGGAGGATCTTCCAAGTGTGTAGATGATCACAAGATGGATCTCGCTGTTTACGACATGGAGCGTAACATGATCGACTGTGAAAACCTTGAGAAGGGTTGCATGGCAGCTGCCATCATCACTCCTCAGTCTGTATGGGCCAGTAGCATGGGTGTAGGTATTACTTTCGTGGCAAAGCAGGTAATTGTAAAGCCTATGCCTAAGGAATCGTTCGCATTCTCGCTCGGAGAACAGTATGATGTTCTTAAATCTGACGAGCCTGTAGCAAAGAGGGCTCGCACCACTTCTTACGAAGAAGAGGAGGAGGAGGAAACATCTCTTCCTGACCAGCACCAGTACCAAGAGGAGAACGACGAGTTCTAAATTTATAAATGAAGATTAAAAAATAATACAATTGTTTAAACATAAAACACACTCAAATCCAGATATCTGCGGATAATTGTTCTGGCAACATGTTTCATATTTTGAAATATAAATGCGTATGAAATTGGTTTATTATTTTGTAAAATATTTGTATACACCATAAAAATAATCGGTTCAGATTGTACGCGATACAACACAACTAAAGTTCACATACACCACCACAAAGACAATAACATGTTCATGAAGTGCCCAGACACCGAATCCCTCAGTGGAAGTGACAAAGTACTTCTCGAATCTATACTGGAATGGTACAACGAAGATAAAGACAATGTAACCAACTTCCTGGACATCGTCAAAAGGAAGTCTGGTATGAGTCTTCGTGTAATCGACTGGCTCGTCACAAACTTCAGCAAAACAAACTCGGTAGACATAAACTGCAATGGAACATTCAAGGATTTAAACAGGGACTATCAGAAGAACCTGTCCGCATTCAACAAAAGGAACATGGACCCCTTTGCACGAAGGAACAAGATAAAAGTTGTTATATACAATGGGGAAGAGAGGTCTACAACAGTTGGTCAATTAAACTTCTTCAGATGGTTTTATAAAAACAACGTGAATTTATACCTTAAAGAAAACAGGCATATCGTGGAGAGTCACATGAGAGACTGCGATGGGAAGGATAATTCAAAGGGTAGAGGTAAACGTGTATTTAGTGTTAAATCATTTAGTGGTAAATTTACAATGACATTTTAATTAAACATCACACATCGTGGTGATATTTGTAATATAACGAGATATAAGGTTATCACACCACATTCTATCATAATAATACATATCCTTGGTCATATCAAAAAGACCCTTTAATACACATAATGTTCTACATCTATCTAATTCATACATCTGTTTAATCATAGCATCAAATTGTATATATGTCTCTCTAAAAATATCAACACGGTTAGATTCAGTTGCTCTCAGCAAATCCATGAGTTCATAGAATATATCATTCTCCAAATAGAAAAAATGCATAGAAGAATCAACAGCATTTCTACGTAGAGAGTCTTTTTGTAAATATGAATCAACTAACCCAATATCACGTAAATCTTTTACCCTATGAAAGTGTATTTGAGATCTTGTAATAGGATTTGTAAAATTATACTCACTCTTTATAAATCTAATAATATCATCTCTACAAAATACAACATTATCATGAACAAACAAGTCATTCCTATTAAATGAATCTATAGATGACATACAAATGGGACATGAATCATTTTCACATATAGACTTTTTAATTTTAACATCATGTTTATATGACATAACTCTCTTAAAAAACGAAACGATTTTCCTGGTACAATAGTCTACAACAAGTAAACTAACAAGACCATTCTTCTTAAGACAATACCACTTCTTATAACCATACCCACGCAAAATATTACGAAGCTGATCCACAGTATTGTTATCCATAATTTCGTTATATTTCGAATTATGGCGCGATCTCGACATGGATACAATATTCACGTTATTTATAACCCCCATAACGCTATAAGCAGTATTGGGCGCCATAGAGTATTTTTTTATACTGTTATCAATTGTAAACATTTTGTTTTTTCACAGACACACACGCGTTCACAATCATTCTTCATTAATATAGATTACAATAAACAATGAACACATCTGTATCCGAATACGACCGTTCCAGTCCGTGGTTCTGGCTAGACATCGAAACATCCGGCCTGGACCCAAACACGGATGATATATTGGAGGTGTATGTTGCTGTAACCGATAAAGATCTAAACGTATGGGATACTGTACACGTCGTAATACATCATCCTTACAATGTAATGCTAGCAAAAGCATCTACATGGTGCAAGGGACATTTTTGCTCTAAAAGTCACAGGGGTAATGGACTATTCGATGAGTGTAACTTCTCCAGTACCAGTTATGCTGACGCTGAACGTATCCTATGGTCATTCTTCGAGTACTATTCTTCTCATGAAATAGGTACTGGTAGACCAGAAATACCTAAGGCATCGTTTATGGAAAAGATGACAGACTCAGATGGCACTGCTCTCCGTTCTCATGAAGTTTCATCTACCAAATATTCCAGTAAGTCCCCACACAGGGCAGGTCTATTGGCTGGATCGACTGTTCACTTTGACAGGCAATTTCTTCTCAAACATTTTCCTTGTGTGAGAAAATTCCTAAGTCACAAATCAATCGACGTAACTTCTGTCCTGGAAATAGTTAAACGATTTAGAAAAGACATCCTGCAAGGCAAACCCAAACCAGGAGGGACTCACAGAGCAGGAGACGACATCCAGGATTCGATAAACCTTCTTAAATTCTTTAAAATTAATCTATTGGATACAGTAGAAGAGGACCAGAGTCAGTATTACAATGGATACCAAGGATACCAAGGATACCAAGGATACCAGGGATACCAAGGATACCAAGGATACCAAGGATACCAAGGATATCAGGGATATCAGGGATACCAGGGGACAAATCAACAGTGGACCCCTCCCAAGCAACAATCAACCCACAAGGGTAGAGGATATTACGGAAACATTTCCAAAACATACCCGTCAACGTAGAAGGTGCTCGGTATGTAATATTAAACTGAAAGTATTCGAAGTAAATTTATGCTCATGTGGTATAAATGTATG
>JALZVI010000183.1 GCA_023301015.1 Rickettsiales bacterium
GGCCTTCCAAAATCTGCTTTAAAAGAAGTTGAAAAATTACAGTTTTTAGATATATTATCACCTCGTAAGAGGGAAATCTTAGCCAATGCTCAAAGAGCTACTTAATAAATATTCTGACGAAGGTCATGAACGTCTAGGGTTCGTACTCGAAGACCTCACAGTCGTGGAGCTTACTAATTGCCACGAAGACCCTGAGCACGGAGCTAAATATCTTTCGCAGGACTTATTCAACTACGTTTATAATCCTAAATACCCAAAGTGGGCTATAGCTACTTGGCACACTCACCCATCTGAGCCTAAGAACCTAACGGGGGAAGACTATACATCCTTTCGCAACCATCCTCAGTTGACTCACTACATTATAGGTAATGATGGAGTAGCCCACTACACTGTTGACTCTAAGGGGACTGTCAAGAATGATTAAAGTCCACCTACACGGAATACTGAATGTGTTTGGTAAACCTATCGAACTATCTGTAGGCACAGCCCGCGAAGCTAGTGAGGCTGTACTAGCGCACCTGCGCCGCACTAACCCAGAGTTATTCGAGAGAACACTATTTTTCCAAATCCTAGATATCGATACCTTAGACGCCTTGGAGGCTCCTTTAACAGTTAAAGAATTACATTTCATGCCTGCGTTCAACGTAGGTAAGAAGGCAGGCTTATTCCAAGTAGTCCTAGGCGCTGTACTGGTGGTAGGAGCCTTCGCTATTGGTGGCCCTTTAGGGTCGAGTGTAGTTGCTCAAGCTCTACTGTCAGCAGGTGTTGGATTAGCAGTCGGAGGAATACTCCAACTCGTAACACCTGTCCCCCGTATTGATACCTCACCAGAGGATACCAACCCAGAGGCCTCTAAGTATATCTCTGGCACAGGAAACACCACTAAAGTAGGAACTCGCATCCCACTCGCTTGGGGAACATTCCCTATCTTTGGGCACTTCTTATCTATCAACATACAGTCCCGCGACATAGCAAGTGGAGCCTACGAGGGCACACCAGCTTTCCCTTACACCAATAATTACAGGTTCGGGTATCCAGTAGGAGCTTCTATCAATGTCTTTTAATTTCTCCAAAGGGCCTAGCGCAGCTCCAGAACCTACTAGAGTTTCAGATAACCTCAGGTCTGAAGACCAAGTAGAGATTTTGCTGGGTCTAGGAGAAGGCCCATGGTCTAAACTACATGCTGGATTGAAGTCTTTCTACATAGCCAACACACCTCTCATGGCTTCTGATGGAACTCTTAATTTCCCAGATGCTCAGCTGACTTTCCATAAGGGGTCAGCAATGCCAGACCCTATTAAGTTCGCCCTCGGAGGGTCTGCCTCTGGTAACTCTGTAGGGGTTAACTTAGCCCAAGATGAACCTGTGACTCGTACTACAAAGTCTGGGGAGATAGACGCTATTGATGTGCGTCTCCGCATAGACCAGTTGCTTGAGAATACAGAAGAAGGTGACCAGTTAAATACCGATATGGTCTTTAAGATTGAAGTTAAACCTACATCCTCTGGCACGTGGGCAGCTATCCCCTCTAACACAGGGTGGACACAAAACTGGATTAACCCTCAAGACCCTAGCGGCAACGTGCAAGGTTTCTTTGGAACACTATCTGGTAGGATTTCAGAACTGCAAGCGATAAACAATTTCTCTCAAAGTCAGGCCCAGATACAGGCGTGGGAAGAGTTTACGACTAATGTTGAAGGCCCTATTGATGTCTCTCTAGGCGTAGAAAACTACTCAGAGAGTATCCGTATCTACGGGAGAACTCAATCCCCCGTATTGAAAGAGATACGAGTACCTGTAGCGCGTCTCACTAATGACACTTATGACGTTAGGGTCACTAAGATATCTGCAGAATCAACTAGCACAGTCATAAAAGAAATCACTTGGGATACGTTTGAGGAGATTACTATTGAGGAAAATGCTTACCCTAATACAGCTATGGCTCAACTATTAGTCACAGCCTCTGACCAGTTATCTAATATCCCTCAGATGTATGGAGTTTATGACACAGCAGAAATTCTTGTACCAAGTATCTTCGACCCTGAAACTCGTAGCTACGACTTCTCAGCAGGCCCATGGGATGGGACTTTTAAAGTAGCTTTCACAGATGACCTCGCGTGGATTATTTACGACCTTGTGCATAACGACACACACGGTATAGCAGCCTTCTACGCAATCAACTTCTCTAAGTATGAGGCTTTAGAGGCTTCCATATATTGGAATGCATGTAACCCTGTTACTGGCGCTTACGTAGGTGTACCTAGGCCAACCTCAGGAGTCAGACCTAGAGCTACTTTCAATGGCGTTATCACCACCCCTCGTAACTCTATGGAACTTCTGACCTACATGGCAGGGGCAGGTAATGCTGTATTCTATGAAGATGTCGAAGGTAATTTCCGTTTGAAGGTAGAGCAGGACACTCCTGCGACTCAGACTTTCAACAATATGGACGTAGAAAATGGGCGCTTTCAATACTCATTTACAGATGTTAATACACGTTACAATGATATTACAGTTGTGTATCGAAATAAATTATTGCCTGCTTATGAAGAAGACAGACGCAGGGTGTTCGACCAAGGGGATATAGACGCTTTTGGTCAGAAGCCTTTAACCTTCGTAGCTGTCGGGTGTGTAGATACTGACGAAGCTATAGCACGGGCTTACCACAAGTTGGCCACCTCTTTGACTGAGACCAGACAGATATCTTTCAATACCTCTAGGTTCGGGGCTTACGTAGAGCCACATGACATTATTATGATTTCTGACGAGGCTATGGATGAAGGTCAAAGCAGACGCTGTATGGGCATAGCCGAAGATGGCAAGACCATGGCGCTGAATGAACCCCTAGCCTTAGAGTCTGGAGTATCTGACTACGTGTGCCGCATACAAACTATGAATGGTATTGCGGAGTATAATGTTGACCATGTTAACTCTACAGTGTCGAAGCTAAAACTTACTAAAGATGTAGACACTGAGGGATTAGATAAGAACTTCTCTTTCTCTATAGCTTCCCTCTCAAGGGGAGATATAAGACCTTACCGCGTGACTAGCGTGGAAGAAGTAGATGGAACAGAGAAAGTAAAAATATCAGCTATCGAGGTGAACCGCGCTAAGTATGACCTTGTAGATAACTTTGATGGAACCTCCTTTAACGTAGTAGAAGAAGTAGATACTACCTTAGTAGAAAGCACAAGGGTAACTAACTTAGCGGCTACCACTACTGAACGTGTTACTTCTAATGGACGAGTCCGAGATATAAACCTGACGTGGGAGGCTCCAGTCAGCCCTCTAGCAGGTGGTAGATACGTTGTTAGATATAGCTTCAATGGTGGACAAGAGACTGAACTTTACAGAGGTTCTCAACAACAGTACGAGCTGCTGGACGCCAGAATAGGTTCTCACATATTCTCAGTTACAGCCATGCAGACCGATGGTTCTGAATCCCCTCAAATTTCTAGGGTTAGAGCCACCTTAGTAGCTCCCTTCTATGGACTACCTAGTATTACGGGCGTTAGCATCCAAAACAAAAAGGACACGGACACTAGTTATATTGGTAAGAACGCCACGCTCGAATGGTCTGTGGACACTAGTGAGAGATGGGAAGGTTGGGAGAGTGATTTACCTCACCCAGATTTCTCAGCGTACAGCGTAGACATTGTAGACTCTGGCACAGGCAGCATCTTAAACACTTATGAGGGGACAGATTGGAACCCTAAAGGTGTAGAGATACTTAATGAAGACCTGTTGGGGTACGGAATTTCAGACCCTAGAAGTTACTCTGTAGTTGTAAGTGTAACTAATGATGAGGGCAACGAAGGAGCTTCATTCACAAAACTGGTCGAGAAGCCTTCTCCAATCCTAACAGGTGTTTCCATAACTCAACCTGAAAGTTTCCTATCTCAAGGAGTTTTCCAGTATGACATTGTGGAAGATTCAGATTTCCTTGGTGTTACGGTGTGGATTTCTCCCAACGAGGAAGACCTAGGTAATCAAGTTTGGAGTGGATTAGGAAGCCCACTCTTAACTTTGTTTGAAGGGGATAACTACATAACATACGTAGCCGTTGACATCCTAGGAAATGGGACACCTTCTAAGCTTCACTACGTGGCTAACCTAACCAGTATTCAAGACACTATAGACGATATTAATTCAGATATAGAAGACTTAGTAGGCACCTTTGGTTTAAGCGCTTCGGCTGCAGACCTACGGGAAGAAGGAGTAAGGGTAGCCTTGGAGGCTGCTAGAAACTCTAGGGATGCCACTATCGCTACGCGAAACTGGGGATTCGAAGAAGGGGCCACAGGTTGGGGAACCTCTGAAGACCTAGCTATAACGGTGACTACTCCTGTGAGAATGGATGAAGGGGAAGTCAAAGAAGTTGACACTCTAGCCACGACTGATTATAAGGAACAAGGATTATCCCTTATAAAAGAATTGATAACCGCTCAGAAGGTATTTTAATGTCAGAAACAGATGTATTACAGACGCAGGTGTATGTAGAATTAGCTAGGCTTAATGGTTTACAAGAAGCTAGCATACTCGCCCTTAATGAGGCTAACGCCAATATAGGTAACGCAGGTGACAATGTAATAGACGCAGAATCCGCTCGTGATGTAACTGTTGCAGCCGCTGCAGTCGTCGCAAATGATAAGATAGTTGTTTCAAATCTCAAAACTGACGTTGTTGAGGCCAAAGCCGCTGTAGACTTAGCCCTACAAAACCTAGAAGCAGACGTGCAGACTGTAGTTGATATCCAAGGGACTGTTACAGCAGACGCTGCCCTAGCAGTAGAGGCGAAAGACCTTGCTATTGCAGCGCGCGCAGGTGCTGAGCTTGCTCTTAGCCAATTTGGTGACGCTGAGATATTCGCGAACCAGTCTGAGGCCGCTAGGGATATTGCAGAAGGTTATCGCGACAACAGCTTGGTTAATGCAAATCTAGCTCAAGCAGCAGCTGACGATGTAGCAGCCAATACGGCCTTCCAAGATTTGAGCGCCGTAGATGCTGACATCGCAGGTAGCTCCTCTGATGGGTATATATATGATACGACCCTTGATAGTGATGGAGGAGCTTGGCGCACCAGATGCCAAATGGCATCTTGGTACAACGAACCCCTTGGTACAGCTGAGAGAGGCACTCAACGGGACTTTCCTATAAAGTGCTTAGTGTTACCAGTGGGTAATGACGTGGTGCTATACTCTTTAGACTTCGGGGAGCCTGAGATGTGGATGGTCTTCAAGGGACATAACTTTTCCAAGGCTTTAGGGAAAGTTGGCTCTAACTACTGTGTTTCAATGAAGAACGGATTACTAGGTGTAGGCTCTCCTACTTATGACTTATCCCTTATAAGTTTCGCAGGGGATAAAGTTTGGAGAGTGGGCGCGGGAGGGGCCAGAGGGCCTAGAGCTGATGAACGTATAAGTTCCAGAAACATAGTGGGAGCGTTCGTGTACGATAGTAGTTACCCCGAATTACTCTCCAGAACAATAACCTCTATCAGTATGATAGTTGAAGACAACGCCCCTATAAATACCTTCACCCTCCTCCCCCAAGTCGTGGTTGCTATAGGTACTGCGGCAGGACTATCCATCGTTAGGGATAAAGAAATCACGCATATTACCCATTTAGGGGCTAATTTTATTAGTGACGTACACTTCAGAAACGATGGAGCTTTGACCTATTCTATAGATGGTATAGCTAGTCTTAGTAGGTTCATACATGTCCGTCATAAATTACCAGTTCAGAGTATCCTAGGACAAAGTTATTATTATGCAAAAGGAAGCTCTGACGAATTTTACACCTTGAGATATAATCCTGCGTATGTAGGAGCCACTACATTAGTGTCAGGAGAGCCTGCCCAAAATGTGCAGAGTTTATCTGACAAAGCTATTGGAACTAATCAGCAGTTAACGCTGCTTAAACCTAACCCTGCAGACCACTCTAAAAGTTTATACAGTAATATTACGACAGACTATAACACTGGCTGGTTAACGGGGGACGTTAAATGTGCAACCTTAATTGATACCGACACAGGCAGTATAAGTGACGCCTCAGTAGTATCGAATGGGGACTTTTCTACAAATATAGATGGGTGGAGTTTAGCAGGAACAGGGGCAGCTACGTGGGAAAATGGTGGACTGAGATTAACCTCAGACGGAGCTTTCACCTCAGTTAGCCAAGATGTGCTCACAGTTGGAGAAACTTATAACATATCCGTAGAAGTATTGGAGTCAGGGACTTCAGGATGGGCCATGAGAGTGGGTACAGGACTTACTAAATTCACCTCTGCGGGTACAGGAGTCTATACTTTCACAGAAGTAGCGACCACAGATGGTGTCTTCGCGCTCAGAAACTTTGGGGCCACTAATACCTTATTCGGGAGTGTTACAGTTACAAGACTTGTATCAGACCGCTCTTATAACAGCAACGACCTCAGCATTATGGGAACTGTAACTAAGACTCCTGTAGCAACAGGAGCGGAACTTGTAGGGTTTGAGGGCTTCACTGCGAGTAGCAGACTAGAGATGGACAACGTAGATGATTTAGTAGAGTTCGGAGTTAATGGAGCTGTGCATCTATCCGCTTGGATTAAATCTGCAACTACCGCCACCCAAGCTATCATGGGTTTAAACATGGTGTCATCCTCTCAAGGTGGAGGAACTGTTTTCGGCCTCGTGAGTTTTGGGGGTAAGTATGCTGAGAGAAGTGGACTAGCAGGAGCAGGAGCAGGTACACCCACTAGTCTGATTGTAGGTAAATGGCAGAAGGTTGATATAGTTTACGATAAAATCTCCACAAGCGTGTACGTAGATGGTCAGCTTATAGAAACTAGAAACGCTACAATAAATCTTCCTGAGGGAAGCAAACTCGTGGTAGGTAGCGCTAATGATGGGAGCGCCCCATTCCAAGGCTCTATAGCCCTTGTTAAACTATCGGAATATATTCCCACCCCTGAGGTGTTATTGCATATGTGTGAACAAGAAAGGTTCATGTTCCAAGAGGGCGCACAAGTAACCCTACATGGTTCATCTAATGATGTAAGGGCCGTAGCTTATGACCCTATTGTAGACTTAGATTACGTAGGAACCCCAGCGGGTTTATCTATCTTCCAAGGACTCGTCAGGTCTAATCACGATGATGAACCTGTAACTACATTTATCGACGCCCAAACTGGCACTATAGTGAGGCAGTAATATGACTACCAACGTAAAAACAAGTTCTGTAAACCTTAGAGAAATTATAGCGAGGGTTCTAACATTGAAAACTCCTCCTAGGACGGGGGTACACTACGTAACCTTTTCGAGCAACAGCACAGGGCGCGTGGAACTACCTTCGGGTTGGGAGCCAACCCCTCATGGTGTCTACCTTAACGGAAACCGACAAGTAGAGGGAGTTCAATACTCTGTAGAGTTCAGTGGCTTAAAGCACACAGTTGTTTGGGTAGTACCTCCTAGCACCTCTTCGTATTGTCAGATAGATATGGAGCAACAGATATGACACGTAACTTAGCCGTAATGAAAGGCGATAAACCCTTAGACGCAGCGGAACTTACTTCCCGCCTCAAGGACGCTCTCAACTCTCAAATAAGCCCTATGGCTCGTGAGGAACTTTCTTTGACTAAGCCTGATGTAGCAAAAGGGTTAGCCCTAGGTCTCGCTACACAGCGTAATCAATCTATTGACAATAACGCATTTAACCATCGGTTGTACGCTTATAAGGCTGCGGTCTCTAGACTAGCACAAGTAATCAAATCAGAGGGCCGCGAAGAGGCAACAGAACTGGTTGAGACTGGCGAATATGACGAGGAGGGGGAACCAATCATGGTCACGCAAGTCACAGTCACAGCTATTGATGAACTCCCTGCCAAAGTAGATGTAGAGGTCTTTGATGAAGAGACTTTAACTGTGACTATTAATAGTGTAGACAATCCTGAGATTGCGAAGGACGAAGCAGAAAGAAAATATTCTGAGGCTGTCGTCGCTAGCACACCTCAAGAGGTTAAAGAATTTTATAATGGCTAATGGTATCTATGAAAACGTAGGCCCTGTTAAACTACAATGGAAAGGTATCTTCTCCACAGAAGAAGATATGCGTTGGAGAGTAAAAATCAGGGTCAAGAAACTCGCAGGCCCAGACCCTGTGCTTAGCCTAGGTTTTGTATGTCTTAGAGATGGTGAACTCAACGCAGGTCTACACGCAGATGCCTTCTGTAAATTTGTGTTGGATGGGGCTTCTATATCTCATACAGATTATGAGGAATACTCAGCAGTAGTTCGGGAAGGGTCTGACCTATACGACATCAGAGCTGACACCACTAACCTTATACTTACCTTGATTAATACCTCAGAAGGTAGCTTTGCAGTAGACTTTCTGCAGCCTGAGGAAGTTACCACTGAGGTTAAGGCTCAGGATTTTGCGGGGGCTGCAGAGAGTACACTAACTCAAGTGAACTTAGTAGCAGACTTGGTAACAGGTTCCTCTACCATAAGTCGCTTGGATACTTTAGAGACTTGGTTTAACCCTGATGCTGAGACTAGCGTTTACAGTCTAATACTGGATGAAAGAACTGCATACTCAGATGCTGACGAAGCTTTGGCTGATAGAATTGACCTTATTTCTGCGTCTATAAACACACCTTCGACAGGAATATTAGCTCAGATATCAGGCCTAGATAGCGTCTACGTTAACAATGAGACCTTTGGAGCGGTAGCCTCAACAGTGGGAGACATTAGAGTAGCTTTAGATACAGCTGATACAGGCATACTAGCTAGGCTGACTGATATTGATACCGCAGTATTTACTCCGACTACAGGCTTAGCGTCACGTACAGCTGCCCTCGAAGCTAGCTTGAACACATCTGGCACAGGCCTCCTCGCCATTGTTGAGGGGTTTGAAACAGCCTACGTGGATAGTGATACATTCTCAGGTGTCTCAGGTAGAGTGCAGACCTTGGAAGGTCAGCTAAACAATGATACAAACGGGGTATTAGTGAGGCTGAACACCACAGAAGAGGTTGTCTTTGCACCTAACACTGGCCTCGTCCAACGGGTAAATAGTCTGACTAGTTCCCTAACAGGAGGAGGAGGAATATTAGCTAGGCTTAATTCTGTTGAGACTACTTATGTTACCATGGATGATTTAGGCTCTTACGCCACTTCAAGCAGAGTGGAAAATTTAGAGAGCGCAATTGGCACAGGCCCTAATGGGTTAGCTGCTAGGCTAGAGACTATAGAAGGGGCCTATGTAGTTGAAAATGATTTAGGAAACTTCGTTACCTCTCAACAGCTATTTGGTTCAGAATCACATG
>JALZVI010000184.1 GCA_023301015.1 Rickettsiales bacterium
GTAGTTTTGAATTGAATTGTCATTCAGAAGGAAGTATGACTGAAGAATCTATTTAATTTCTAATGCCTTTTTAGAGATTCTTCGCTGCGCTCTGAATGATATTGAATTTATTAAAAAAACGACTATCTTTACAATGCATCTGTAGTGTAATATGGAATAACACGCCTTACTTTAAGTTAGGTAATCCCAGTTCGATTCTGGGCGGTTGAGAACAAATAAAATATTAGTTTTTTCTCAACCGCCTTTAATTATATATTTATGTCGAGAATAACTCCTGAAGAACAATTTCACAAAGATTTTAATAAGAACTTATTAATTTTAAAATCAGCTAGAAAAGAAATAAATTCAAGTATTAACGATGCTCTAAGAAATGATGATGATCATTCTTTGAAAATTTACACAAATCTTTATTTGTTAATCTATACCTCATGGACAGAAGCTTTATTAGTGAAATTAATTCATACTCCTTTTGGTTTTACTCAGGAAGAAAAACTTAAAATTTTAAAACCAAAAAACGTTTTAAATAAATGGGAGAAATGCATAAATATTGCTTTTTCAAAATTTAGGAAGTCTGGTTCGGAAATACCGAATAAAAAAAGAAAAATAAAAAAGTTAATTTATAAATACATTCAAACACAAGCTAATATTAGAAATAAGATTGCACATGGTCAATGGGAATATCCATTGTTTTCCAAGAATATGAGTCACGATCCTGATATTCTAATTTATATGCAAACAATAGATGTTATACAAATAGATGTTTGGTTTAAGATATTTAAAGAAATTTCAGAAATAGTTAGAGGTTTAATTGATTCAAGAGAGAGAAATAATCATTTAGCTCATTATAATCAATATTATAAAAGGTTAGTTAATATCAATACTATTATAGATGAAACAAAGAATTGGAATATAGAGACAAAAAGACATAAACTAAAATTAAAGCCAAAACCAAAACCAGAATAACCTTGTTTTTTTTAGTTTATATCAGATAACATGAAAATGTAAGTTTTGAAATAATAAAAATATTGTAAACTTGCAAACCTAAATGAGTTTAAATTCTTGAAAGTAGAACATAACATATCACGAATAGATTACCTCTTAAAGTTATATAGAATGACTTTGAGTGATTTACTCGATAAAATTAGTGAAGGATTAAAAAACCCAATTACCAAAAACGATTTGCTTGATGAAGAAATTAAACTAAGTCATTTAAAAAAAATTGATAAAATTTTTAATAAAGGGATAGAGTATTATTTAAACCCAAAATCAATAAAAGAAAGTAAAGAAGCAAGTATTTTCTTTAGAAAAGAAAAATTTAACTCGGAATTAAATATTGGAGCAAAAAAAATTGTAAATAAATTTGAGGATTTAAAAATAACATTATCTGCAATATCAAAATTATCAGATATAGATTTACCTCGAGAACTTCCAATTTACACAATAAATCATGATCCGAAATTTGTAGCGAATTCAATTAGGAAGAAACTTTATCCAAATGATTTTTCTCCTAAATTAAGAGATTTCTTAAAAAGCTTAATTTCAAAATTTGCAGAAAATAATATTTTTGTATTCGAGTTTATAGAAACATGGAACAAAAAAGATACAGCTAATATTAACGGTTTTTACTTAAACCCAAATGTAATCGTATTAAAAAGACAGCAGAAATCTTTTAGAAGAGAAATATTTACACTCATACATGAGCTTGGTCACTATTTACTTAATGAGGAAGAGATAGAAGAAGTAGATGTTAAGTCTATGTCGCAATCAAACTTAAGTAAAATAGAAAATTGGTGTAATGAATTTTCTTATAATTTCTTAGTTGGTAGATTTGGAAATATAATTCAAGATTTAGATTATGCTAATTCCTCTAATGATTATCATTTTGATTTAATCCAACGAATATCTAGAGAAACTCATCTTAGTACTTTAGCTCTATATACAAGACTTCTCTACTCTAAAAAGATTTCATCCTCGAGTTATCAAAACATTAAAAATGAATTAGATGAAATTTACAGAAAGAAAATTGAAGAAGAGAATAAACAAAAGGAGCTTGATAAGCTTTCTGGAATAAAAAGAGGTGGTTCTGTGCCAAAACCGATAAACTCTCCTTTGTTTGTTAACACCTTACAGTCAGCTCTGTATGATGGAGTTATAAGTGAATATGACTTTTGTAAGAACCTGAACATCAAACCAGAAAAAATAGACCAATATATTTAATGAAGTATATTATAGATACAAGCACTTGGATATCTTTGGTCAAATATTACAAACCATTTGACAGTAGCTCTGTTATCTACGATTTTTTCAGAAAGAAAGTTGAAAATGGAGATTTTATTATACTAAGTGAAGTCTCTGTTGAATGCTCATTTGTAGCAAAAAAAATAGTTGTTAATGAGCTAGATTTTATTTCTGAAAAAAAACTAATAACTAAAACAACTGATTTAATTCCAACAAAAACATTTTATAATTTGTTAGAAAATCAATTTTGTAATCAAAGTCAAAAAAGAAGATTAGATGAAGTTGAAATTGAGAATTTGACAAATAAATACCTGAGAGACGCTGATTCAAAAATCATATTAAAAGCTATTCAACTTGAAAAAAATAATGAAAGCGCTTTTATTGTGACAGAAGAGACTTCCGCAAATAATGACAATAAATTATTTAAAAAAATACCTGCAATTTGTTCGATAATAGATTTGAATTGCATTGGACTACCAGAATTATTAGAGCAATTTAATTCTGAAATTTCTATACTCATAAAGATTTAGTGTTACTCCCTAAAAACCGGCTTCCCAAACAAATCCCATTTCAATTTAAAACCAACTTCAGTAAACGTAAAACCTGCAGCAGTTGCAGAAGCAATATTACT
>JALZVI010000185.1 GCA_023301015.1 Rickettsiales bacterium
CCTTAGTAGAATGTTTTTTACACTACTGGACATTTTTGAGGGTATCCTTCTAAGGCGGTCCACCCGCTTACCCACACAGTTTCTTCCTACTTGCTCTAGGCTCCGAAAAGTCTGTCACATCTTGGAGTATGAACTCAAACAAATCTGGAAACTTCCGATCAAATAAGCGTTTTGCAGGTGTTGTATTATCTAGTCCTCGAATATCATAATTGTGACCTACCGTCAGTACTTTTAGCCGCTGCTCTTGAAGACCTCTATTTGCTTTATGTACAAAAGCTAAATATCCATTTCTTCCTTCCACCTGAGAAGAAGAACGTTGAAAAGTTCTCGCCACTTTTTTTGCCCATATCACGCATTCTTGATATTGTTCCGCTGTCATATATTGCTCCAGTTTACTTCCTATTAATTTGTCTGTAGCTTTCTGAAGAACTTCCTTGTAATATTTTCTAAGGCGTTCGTTTTTCTTTTTAGCATGTACCCTTCTTAAGGTTATTTCCCAAATATATACGGGTAATAGATAATGCAATAACCATTTTTGCAGCTCTTCTTGTCTTATTTCTATTTTACTACTTTTAGCAAAAGTATTTGTTTGTTCTGTTGCCCATTTCTGCCAACTCAATATGCCTTGTATCATAGCAGGAATCTGATCAATTACTTTAATTACTACACTTGCTTTTATCTCCTTATCAATATATGCTGCTTGTTTTTCAATTATAGTAAGACTAGATCTGATTACCTTTCTCATAGCATCAGGTAAACTAAAGGTTCCATCTTCATTGGATGGTAATACAGCTTTATGAATACCATGTATTCCATTTTGATATCTTCGTCTACAATTGTCTAGAGCTAAATATTTGTCTTCTTGTTCTTTCCACTCAGAGTAGGCGCTCTTAGCGGATTTCTGTATGGCTAAATTGTCTTTTGCTCTTTTCCATGCTTTTCCTAAAGGTGCACCAATTGCATGAGCAAACTCTTGATTGAAATGAAATAAATCAGGCATCGAACAAACATCAAAATACGCTGGACTGCCTAATTTAATAAGACTATTAGCTCGATCACTAACCAACATTTTTACTTTTAAATGGAATTTGTTGACGACTTCTTTGAGAGGTTCCCACCAACTTTCGGTATCTCGTTTTTGACTGGATTTTTCAAAAAAAGGAAGCCACTATTTAATTCTTGACAAACTAATAACATCTTGTGTAGCCACGTTTCATCTAAGCCTAAAACCACTTCTAAATAATCTAATTGGTCTGATGCTTGATTTGTTAAATCTCTTTCAACTAATTCTTGATAGCGCAATATGGAAACCTCTATTTCTTTCATCATTCGATAAATAGAGGTCTCTGAAATACCTGCGTGTGTACCAATTCTAATTTGCTGCATAAATTCTTCCACTCTACCTGCTCCAACTCCTCCTTTTATACAAAAAGTATAGATAGCACTTATAATTAGCCGCTTAATAGAATCCCAAAATTCAGATTCCGTATATTGATTACGTTTTTCTCGACGTTTATTATGGCGTTTCACCATGCTGCTAGAAACCCCTAACTCAACACCTACTTGTGCCATGCTTTTACTCGGATTCGCTTTTCGAAAAGAAGAAATTTTATGCCAGATATCTTTTATCATATTTTAAAGATAAGAAATGCTGTCACATTTAGGTAGTATGTCCCTCAAAATCATTTTCCTGAAAAATATATTATTGGACCGCTTTAGAAGGATACCCAATTAAGAAACGGATTGTAGAATATTATAAATCCCGGTTTAAAAGACGAAAAACGAATTCGAAAAGAATATGGGCTTACTCCTACTTACTCTGCTGGGCGCAGTTGCGATTTGTCCCACTTTGTAAATATGCTAAAAAATGTAAGTTATTGATTTATAAATAATTATACAGATGAATAAAACGACTGTATCAATGAATTGACTTTTTAAATTGCAATTTCACTTATCGTAGCAACAATTAATTTTAATAAAAATATATAATCACTAGTTTGTCAATTAATTACAAAAAACATTAAAAGGGACAAATGGCAATTGCGCCCACTCTGCTTGATAAATTATTACACTGGCACAACAAGCATTTTTTGAATCCACAAATAGGTTTTTACAAAACGCAAAAAATTAGAAATATGAAAAGATCAAAAAAGTCAAATAAAAAAGCTCCTACTTCGAAGGAAAACCCTTAACCCAGCAATTGAAAACTATACAAAAAGAAAAGCAAGAATTAGAGAAGGCCTTAGAATGGGCAGAGTTAAAAAGTCGTGTATATGAAACGATGATTGACGTCACAGAAAAAGAATTAAACCTCCCTATCAGAAAAAAGTATGGCACCAAACAATTCGATAAGTGAGACAGGATTTTCCTGAAAGAGCTATGGAAAAAATGTGTGGATTGTTTGGTAAATCTCGACAAGCTTGGTATAAAAATCACCGAGCACGTGAGGTAAAAGATATGCAAAATGATGTCGTACTAAATGAAGTAAAATTCTTACGAAAAAAAACTACCCCGCTGTGGTCTTCGGAAATTACATTTTCTATTAAAAGAAACGCTCAAAAGACATCAAATAGAAATAGGTAGAGATAAATTAGCTGATTTACTTAGAGACCATAACTTATTGATTAAGAAGAAGAAAGGTGCAGCCATATGAAAATGCATTAGCCGAAAGAATGAATAGAACGCTTAAAGAAGAGTTCTTACAATACTATTACTTCAATCATGAGCAAGCAAATAAAGCTGTTGCAAGAGCCATAAAATTGTACAATAATTTCCGACCTCATTTGAGTTTAGATTACCTAACACCAGACCAAGTCTATTATGACTCGGAAATGAAGCGACTGGCTAACCCATCGCAGCTTACATTTTCACCTACCCCGAGTCTACTGATAAGGGGACATAAAAATTCTAAGCTGCTTGCCACCCCACTCTGTTACTCTTTGGTGTGTGCGGTTAAAAAAGTAAGTATTTTTCACAATTAATAAAAGTAGATAAGTGTCAACTGTGTTCAGAACAATTCAATGTGCAAAGAACCCCAAATTGGGAGTATTTGCACATTGGAAGGAAAAGATATTGCGATAAGAAGTCACTCAATATCAATTAATAATTAAATTTTAAATTTTGTCTTTTTTTCGTTTCTATCTTTTTAACTTCATCATTATAGCGAAACTTCAAAGTATTTCCTAGTTTAGAACTAATAGCTAAAGACAGTAATTTTCCAGCTTCCCATGTCATATCAATCTCAAATCCTTTTTTCGCAACAATGCCTTTTATACTTCCTGATGGCCACGCCGAAGGCAATGCAGGTAATAGGTGAATCTCCTCATTATGACTCTGTAATAACATTTCGGTAACTCCAGATACTACCCCAAAATTTCCATCAATTTGAAAAGGAGGATGAACATCTAAAAGATTCGACAATGTTGATTTTCGTTACAATGCTAAAATATTTTTGTATGCTTTATCTCCCTCTAACAAACGTGCGTAAAAATTAATAATCCAAGCTCTACTCCACCCTGTATGTCCACCACTTATGGCGTTAGGAAATGTTCTTTCTATTCCTGTAAAAGGTACTGGTTTATCATGAAAATCTACTAATAAATGATTTGCTGCACTTTGTTGAATCGCTGCACTTGTAAAAGAAACTTTAGCCCCATAAACCCATATTTTATACCACTCATACCTAATGATTCGAAATAAGAATATAAATTTTCATCTCCAAACTCCCCTTTTTTCCTGTCATAATATAAAATCAATTTTACCTTTTTTTGCTTGGCATAACTAGAAACTTTTTCAAGATCTAATTTCTCCCTTATTTCAAAATGTCCTTTTGTAACTTTCGTAAACCAATGGTCATCAATTAAGAAATACTCAATTCCTTTTTCATGCGCAAAATCAATAAAACGGATATAACTTTCTGTGTTAATACCATATGTAAATCCATCAGCTGTTTTAAAATCATGAACTCTCCAATCCCAAAGTGTTCTCCCAGGTTTAATCCAAGAAGGATCTTCTATCTGACAGGGTGTTGCCAAGTTAAGAGGCACAGTATTGGTAACCAAATCTCCTATGTTTTCATTGATTAAAATAACCCTCCATGGAGTTGTTATTTTTTTACCGCTAAGCTTCGCTCTGTTTATAGATTCAAGGTAAGCGTTCAGTGAAATACGTCTTTGCCGAAACCAAAAGTACGAGTAACTTTGCTACATAAAAAATAAATTATTATGAGTCAAGAAAAAGTTACTCGGATGACAAAAATAGTACAAGGCTTTACC
>JALZVI010000186.1 GCA_023301015.1 Rickettsiales bacterium
TTTATTCCGTGAAGTTGGTGGTAATCAGCAATGAAATTTATGCGGTCATATTCTCTATTAAAAGTGTCAAGAACAACCCCATTAAAAACGTAATGATTGCTATAGCTGCTAGACATCGAGCCGGTTACAAAGCTGGCTATGTAGCCTGCTTTTGAGCGTATTGGCTGGCTTTCTGTTTTGTTCGTCAATAGTACGGAGCTGTCTACACCAAGAGCAGCCAAAGATTTGTCAAACACGTCAAAATGCTCCAAAAAACCTCTTCGAGCACTCAGTACGTCCAAGTCACTAGCAAAAACCTTGTTCTCTTTCTTTAAAAATCCAAGCATAGAAATTCTCCCAAAAGAACTCTTAACTTAAATTAATTGATTTGTCAATTCAGTAATTTCTAACGAACCACCGCCCCAGTCGCCAGCTCATCGGCTATCTCGTTATACTTATCCCCCGCATGGCCTTTCACCCATGTCCAGTCCATGTCGTGCTCGGTCACAAGCGCATCCAGTTCGCGCCATAAATCCTCATTCTTCACAGGCTTTTTGGCGGCGGTTTTCCAGCCGCGTTTTTTCCAGCCAATAATCCACTCATTAATCCCGTCCATCACATATTTACTATCCGTAAAAATATGCACCGCGCAGCGCTCTTTCAGCGATTTTAGCGCTTCAATAACAGCCATCATTTCCATGCGGTTATTGGTCGTGTCTGGCGCAGATCCGCTGATGCGTTTTTCTTTGCCAGCAAACAGCAAAACTGCTCCCCATCCGCCAGCACCAGGGTTACCGCTGCATGCGCCGTCTGTGTAGATACTCACTTTCTTCAAATCATCCATGCGGGCAATATATATGCAAAACACCGCGAGCGCAAAAGCTAAAAAGAATAAATTTAGTTATGAAAAAAACTTGCATGAATAGCAAAAATTAACTATCTATCTTTCGTAACTCATTGAAAGCTATGCTGTCATTAGCAAAACATCAGAATAAATCTATGGAAAAAGAAGCTCATATTATCGTCGTGGGGAACGAAAAAGGTGGGACAGGGAAAACTACAACCTCCATCCACGTCCTCATGTCTTTAATGCGCATGGGCTTCAAAGTGGGCTGCATAGACATCGACTCGCGCCAGCAAAGCCTTGATAGCTTTATGGTAAACCGCGAAAAAACTATCGAAGTTGAAAAGCTTGAGCTAAAAATGCCAGAGCATTATTTCATCCCCCGCGCAATTGGGAAGGAGTCTGTTGAAGAAATTGAGCGTGACGAGCAAGAGCGCTTTATGCGCCGCTTGGACATGCTGCGCGGCACTAAGGATTTTGTGGTGATCGACACGCCCGGCAACAACACATTCATGTCTCGCCTTGCACATTCATATGCCGACACAATCATCACTCCAATCAATGATAGCTTCGTCGATTTCGACCTGCTTGCCAAGATGGATAGCCGCACAGGCGAAGTTTTACGCCCAAGCTTATATTCAGAAATGGTCTGGAACCAGCGCATGCTCCGCGCTCAGCGAGAAGGCGAGGGCAAGGCAATTGACTGGGTTGTTCTATGCAATCGCTTGTCGCATTTAGACGCAAAGAATAAACGCAGCGTTTTCAAAGCACTCGGCAAACTGGCAGATCGCATAGGCTTCCGCGTAGCTCCTGGCGTTTCTGAGCGCGTGATTTATCGCGAGCTTTTTCCCCGCGGATTAACACTGATGGACATTTTGGACGAGAAGATCAATGTGCGCGTAACCATGTCGCACATCGCTGCACGTGAAGAAGTGCGTGATTTGCTGCGCAGCTTGAACCTAGACAAAATCATCAGCCGAGTGAATCAAGTTGCAGAAAATGAGAAAGTCGTAAGTCAGAACCATTCATATATTAGAAAAGCCGTTTAGGTTTTTAATCATTGCTCTTGAACCTTTTCTCACATCCCTCTATTCTCAGCACATGAAACTCCATCTAATAATCCTTACAATAATACTAGCATCTTGCACAAATATCGAAGAGCGTCACGGCGCAACGATTAAGCCAAAGACAATGCAAAAGCTTGCGCCAAATGTAACAAAAAAACAAGTTACAGGGCTGCTAGGCTCACCATCTACAAAATCTAGCTTTGGTGAAGAAACTTGGTATTACATAGCCAACAACAAAAACCAAAATCTTTTCTCTGACGACGATATGGTTGAGCAAGAAGTGTTGGCAATCTATTTCAACGAGGATGACAAGGTGTATAACGTGGAGTCATACGGAATCCGCGACTCTAAGCAAATTGAACTGTCCGACAGAACCACGCCAACGGCAGGGCATAACTTGACAGTAATGGAGCAATTGCTCGGCAATGTTGGGCGCTTTGTGCCAAGCGGTCTTAGCGGACGCGGATCTGACCCAACAGGCAAATAAAACTAAGCCTTATGCTCGTAACCCTTTGGCTCAACATATTCGCCATCTAGCTTCAGCTCATCGCCACTTACAATCAGCCCAATCCTATGGCAACCCTCAATCTTGTCCCGCGCGGAGGTGAATAGGAGCTTATAATCATCCCCACCAGAGATTTGCTCCATCAGTCCATGCTCCGCACTGGCTAGCGGAATTGCTGAGGAATCCAGCTCTGCACCAACGCCAGAAGCTGCGCACATGCGGGATAAATCAATCAGCAATCCGTCCGAAACGTCCATACAAGCAGTTGCAACGCCGCTAATATTTTGCCCGAGATCAAGCTCAGGGCGAGGGAGTTCGTAATCTTCAACAAACCCTCCAGAAGTCTTGCCCAACTTCTCCTGCAGCCCAAGCCATGCACCGCCCAGCTTTCCGCTAACGAATATATTATCACCAGCTTTCGCAGTTGAGCGCAACAACGGCGCGTTACTTTTCCCAATCGCAGTTACAGAAATAACCAGCTCACCATCATGAAAAACCGTGTCTCCCCCCAACAGCTCAAATCCAAATTCTGAAATATCGGCAGCGATTCCGCGGTTGAATTCAGAAATCCATTCAGATGAAGTGCCGCGTGGCAAACACACACCAAGCATCACCCCAAAAGGCGCAGCGCCCATAGCCGCCAAGTCTGAGAGATTCACGCGAATAGCTTTGCGCGCAAGATTGAAAGGCTCGTCATCCGCAAAAAAATGAGTTCCCGAAGCCAGAACGTCTTTCGTAATACAAAACTCACCAAACACCGCGCAATCATCTTGCAAACCAAGCGAATGCTCTCCCGCAATGGAACGGAGGCTGGAGATGATTTCAAGCTCATTCATGAGTAGAGTATAGCGCGGGAGCGAGAGAGAGCCAATGAATTTTTGATTTCCTCCCCGCAGCGGCTTCGCCTTGCAGACTGAGAACGCTCAGGGCTGCTCTCCCTCTACACAAACCTCTGTCTCACAAGGCCAGTAGGCCTTGCCAGCCCCTCGCTAAGCGTAGCACTTCCTCAGCCTGCGAGCCAGCAGGCGAGCGGGGAGGAAATTAAAAAACTAGCGGGGAAACA
>JALZVI010000187.1 GCA_023301015.1 Rickettsiales bacterium
TCACCCATATAATCCACCACGCGCACAAAGCCGTGGTCGAGGAGCTGATGCGGCTCATATAGAATCTCTTCCAAAGCCGGCACCGTAGCACGCCGAGTTGTATATTTTTCCGCCTTAAGGTCAGCGATATCCTGTTTTAATGTATCTGCAATTGTCATAGCATTATTTATAGCGGTTGGTTAAGGAAGGTCAATCGATAAAAATTGCAAGGCCAAGTATTTTGTGCTATAATCATCCTTGCGTAAGCTATGGCAATAAAACTTGTGAGTGAACGCGTTTTGGACCTGGGGGCAGTACCCAGCGACTCCACCAATTATAATTTAGCTCATGCGCCGCATGACTAAGCGCCCTCAATGGGCTTCGCTTCACTCGGAGGCGTTAACATTGAAGGCTAGCAGTAGATTGAAAAGCAGCCTTGAGCGTTTTCAGTCTGCAAGCCAAAGGCGCAGCGGGAAAAAGTTATAATTACTGGGGTCGAAACAGCATCGACAGACGTCTAATAGCGAATAAATTTTGCCTGAGGTAGATAACTCCTCATTAAAAAAGGATCAAAAAACAATAAATGCAAACGATAATTCAATCGTTGCTGCTAACGACAACTTCACAGTTGCGGACGCTGTTGCTGCCTAATAGGGAGTAATAGACTGTCTTCGTTACAGCGGGGCCCGCAGCGAGCCTGTCAACAGAATCGCTGCACTTTTCTCACATTATCCCTTGCAGTCAGCGTTAACTTAAGTTAATGTGTCGCGCATGTCAAAAACCTACCCTTATGCTGGAGTCCTCTTAGAAGATACTAAGCACCATCTTCAGCTCAGCGACATAATGCGTGTTACAGAAAAGACAGGCGAAGACAGGGCAGAACGCCCGATTGAATATATAAGCGACATGACTCCAAGCTCTGCATATGAGTTTTATGAAATCGAAGGCCAAAAATATCGTTTAATTGAAACAGACAGCTCTGCAAAAGACGGTGCACCAGCTTTCATGCCATATTATAAATATCATAGTGCGGATTATGAAAGAGACGCCAAAAGCTTTCTCTTCCGAACTCATAAAAAGTTTGAGGCTGTGCTGAAAATTGTTAGTACGGAAGATGTTTCCAGACGCGATCATATGGCGGAAATTTTGGGTGGCAGACCAAAGAGCCATGAAGAATTTTTGTCGATGCTAGAAAAGGCAAATGTTGAATTTAGCGACAAAAGTGATGGCGAAAATTTGTGGCAAGAGCTTTTGGAAAAAGTTGTTAGGGTTGAGCAGCTAGCGCTAAAAATCACAGACTCTCTCTCAGAAAAAATTCATGACACTAAAACCCGATTACGAGCTAATAGAGCTATCGCACCAAAAGAGGTGATTAGAGAGTATGAGTCTCTTTTTATGGATATAATAATAACTCTCAGCCAAAAAGTTCCACTACCTTCTGTAGCAAATATCACTCAGTCTGATCTACGTGAGACTCTCGTAGAGATAGTTTCTGAAATGGGAAAAGCACCTCTCAATAAAGGCAGAGAAACTATGTTCTTTATGAACCGCGCCTCAAAAATTGGTGGCTCGATCGGGTGCGTTAATCAGTACAAGAAAGAGGTGTCGGAAAATCACCCCGAAGTTGCCAAAGAATTTGAAGAGCTATGCGATGCAAAATGCAGACTGATGACAATTCGTCGCCGAGTTTCTGATGTTTATGGCAGAGCAAAAGGAAATTTTATGTCAAAGCTTGAGGCTTATGAAAATGCAGTTGAGGCACTTCCCGATGGCGCTCAAAAACGAAAGCTTGCCGAAGTTTCTTCTGAAGACGGAGTGATTGCAACCATGAGCAAGCTGCGCTATCCACAGAAAGAATCTACAGAATTTGAAATCAAAAAACTATCCCTTACCAGTCAATCCCACCAATCGAATCTAGCTCGATCTTAAACTCGGTGACGCCTTCATCGCCATATGCAGCATCTGGCAAAGCTGTTGCAATTGAAGGGAACGCAGCGATTAGACCCAGCATAATAATCTGGATCACCACGAACGGCAAAACGCCGCGATAAATTTGTGATGTCAACACCGATTTCGGCGCAACGCCACGGAGATAGAAAAGCGCAAAACCGAATGGCGGGGTTAGGAATGAAGTCTGCAAATTCATCGTAATCATAATCGCCAACCAAACTGGATCAGCACCCATAATCAGCAGGATTGGAGCGATGATTGGCACAACGATGAAGATGATTTCGATGAAGTCGAGGAAGAAGCCGAGGACGAAAATTATCAGCATACTAACAAACATCGCACCTAGCAATTGGCCGGGAAGATTTGTGAGAAAATCATGCACAATATCATCACCACCAAGACCACGGAAAACCAAACTAAACATCGACGCCGCAATTAAGATGGTGAAAATCATCGCGCTCGATTTCGCCGTTTCCATGCACACATGGCGCAGCGCTTTCATGCAAAACTGCTGGCGGAAATACGCCAAAATTAGCGCACCAACTGCACCAACAGATGCAGACTCTGTCGGCGTGGCGAGGCCTGAAAGAATTGAACCAAGCACGACAAAAATCAGCAGCAATGGCGGGAACATAATTTTCAAAACATGCCCTAAACTTTCAGGATTCTGAGTTTTTACAGGCTTCTCACCGCGAATTAGTAGCCAGATTATATACAGCCCCACCAGCAAAACTCCGGGCAACAACGCGCCCAAAAACAGGTCTGCAATTGAAACAGGTTCACTATCAAAATTCCCAAGTTGCATCTGTGCATTTTGGTGTGCGTTGGAAATTTGGTCGCCGAGGAGGATCAGCACGATAGACGGCGGAATCACCTGCCCCAGCGTCCCTGCCGCGCAAATTGTACCTGTCGCAACTTCTGGTGAATAGCCCTTTTTGAGCATTGTCGGCAAAGAAATCAGCCCCATCGTCACCACAGTCGCGCCCACAATACCCGTGCTAGCCGCAAGCAAAGCACCAACCAACATCACCGCGATTGCAAGCCCCGAGCGAACACCGCTCATCAGTCGAGCCATCGCCACCAGCAATTCTTCCGCAATTTTGGAGCGCTCCAAAACCATTCCCATAAAAATAAATAGCGGGATAGCCAGCAGGATATCATTTTGCATAATGCCATAAACGCGGCTTGGAAGCACGGCGATATAATGCAGGTCGAACAGGCCAAACATATGGCCAACGGTGGCCGACATTAGCGAAATTCCAGCCAATACAAATGCAACTGGGTAGCCGCTCATGATGACGAGGAAAATTGTGAGGAAAGTTATGAGCGCAAAAATCTCAGCCATCGTCGCCTCGCAGAATAATCCATGACTTTATCGCCTCAGAGATCCCTTGCAAAAACAACGCCACGCAAAAAACTAGAATGAAGCTTTTCATAAGGTAAACACCACCAATCCCATTAGGCTCACGGCTGGCTTCCATAATTTCCCACGAACTGGCAACAAAGCCCCAAGCGAAATATGCGAGCGTGAAAGCGAATGGGAGTAGGAGAAAAAGCGAACCTAACAAATCAACCAGAGCCTGCTTTTTTTGCGAAAGGCGCTGATAAAAAACATCGACACGAACATGCGAATTTTTTTGCAAAACAAAGCCAGAAATGGCGAGGAACAGTAGCGAATGCAACAGCAGCACAACCTCACTTTGCCAAGCCGCATCCTCCCCAAAAGCATAGCGCCCTATCACCTTGAAAAAAGTGAGCAGCACAATCGGCAAGCACAACCAGCATAGTGCATTGCCAAACCTTGTGTTAAATGCGTCAATTTTCGCAGAAATACTCTTCATACCCAATACTCTTAATCCAATATTAACCGGTTGCCAATTAGAATAATACATGAGTTTCTATGGACAATACTGAACTACATAATTTTTTTGATAAGCTGGACGGAATTTTAGCCGATCAAGAAGCTGCTGAGCAAACTTCAACCTTCCTGATTTTGGTCGATAATTTGCCGATGCTAAACCTAAGCTTTGGCCACGCTAACACGCATGATATTATCAAAACCCTGAAAGCAGAAATTGCACAAAATCTTGGACGGCGCGCACAGCTTTTTCAAATTGAAAGCGACCAAATCGCCATCCTCCTCAATGAATCTGATCCGCCGCGCCTAATTGAAGTGGAGGTGGAGATTAAAGACATCATCCGCAATTTCGGCACTTCTGCTGACTTGAAGCTGCACATCGCTGCGTCTCTTGGCTATTGCACATTGCAAGATAAAAACAAAAGATCCCAAGATTATTTAGCCGACCTATATCAAAATACTTTCCTCAAAAACCCACATTCTGACTTCTTTGATAATTCGCCAACACATGAAAAATCTATGCAGGAAATGATTATGGCGAATCAGATTAACGAGGCAATTACGGGGGAAGATTTATGCCTTGCCTACCAGCCGATTATTGATACAAACTCAGGAGCGATTAGCCATTATGAGGCATTGCTCCGCCTGCGTGACAAAGACGGAAACCTTGAATCAGCGGGCATATTTATCCCCGTCGCCGAGCGCATGGGGTTCATTGATTTGATCGACCATAAAACTCTCAAAATGACCATTGCGAAACTGATTGAAAACCCTGAACTCTCAATCGCTGTGAACATCTCGCACCTAACCATCGGCAACCGAGAATGGCTCAAAACATTCTTTGCTGAAGTCACCACCGAAATCGCGAAACGCTTGATTGTGGAAATCACCGAAACTGCGGCCAACCACAACTTGTCCGACACTGCATATTTCATCGCGACATTGCAAGAAGCTGGATGCGAAATTGCGCTGGACGATTTTGGCTCAGGTCACACATCATATCGCCAAGTGCGCGCGCTTTCCATCGACATGGTGAAAATTGACGGATCGTTGATTCGCGATATTGAAACCAATAAGCACAACCAAATTTTGGTGGAAGCTTTGGTAAAATATTTCAAAGAATATGGGCTGAAAACTGTAGCCGAACATGTAGA
>JALZVI010000188.1 GCA_023301015.1 Rickettsiales bacterium
GGCTATTTGCCATTGCAGCAGACGGAGCAGGATTTCTCCCCGCAGGCAGTTTCAAATCAGCCATATGAAACTCAGGAAAAGGTTGAGGAAGAGCATCCGCTTGATTATCCGCTAGGGCAGGCGCGCTGCCAACTGCACAACACATATGTAATTTCTGAAACGCAAAATTCAATCGTGATTGTTGACCAACATGCCGCGCATGAACGCTTGGTTTATGAGCAGTTCAAAAGCCAGATTGAGGCAGCGAATTTGAAAAAACAGCCGCTGCTTGTTCCCCAAATTGTGAGCTTTGACGAGAAGCGTTTGGACATCCTCCTCGCCATGCAAGAAAAATTCACGCGCTATGGTTTTGACGTGCAGCAATTCGGTACGTCCGACCTGCAAATCGGACAAATTCCCGCGCTACTTTCGGGCTATGATATGCAAGATCTGTTCAGCAAAATTGCTGATGATGTGATTGAGCATGGTGATGATTTGAGTCTGCTTGAGGCATTTGAGCATGTGCTGGAAACGGCTGCGTGCCACAATTCTATCCGCGCTGGCCGCCGCTTGAGTATTCCTGAGATGAACCAGCTGCTACGCCAAATGGAAGAAACTCCGCATTCAGGCCAATGCAACCACGGCCGCCCGACCTATGTCGAGCTGCAACTTAGCGACGTGGAGAAGCTTTTTGGGCGTCGCTGAATTTAATTATTTTGGAGTCTGGGTCTCCATCGACTACCTCTAAACTTGCCGCGCGAGTTTTGAGGTATGACTTTGCTTTCAATGCTTCCCTGATAACCTCTTGAAGTGCTGCTGCTTGTTTTGAGTTCAGCGAAATTTCAAAAGACTCGATATATATTTCATCATCTGCGCCTTCAACCTCACTCTCAACTTCTTTATCGATAGTATGTGTCTCTTCAATGACTCCAGCCGCATCAAGGCTTTCGAGGGTTTTTAACATATTTTCTGCGAAGAGAGATCTATCGTCTTCGTTGAGTAATCTAGCTTCGGTATTTAGCAATTCTTCATGCTCTTCAATTAGTCCCAGCATTACTTTGGCAATGGAGTTATTTAACTCTTCATCTAGTTCCGCCATTTTTTCTGAAAAAACCTGATGAAATTCGGATGCATATGCTGAATTTCTTGCGAAGTTAGTGCCACGAGATGCCCCGTCTTCTATGCTGACTTCATAAACAGTTTTTGCTTTGCCAGAGAACTTGCTAGCCCAGTTACCTTCTTTTCTAAGTTCTGTGAATCTTATAGAATCGTTGAGTAAATGTTCTTTGAAAAAATCTTTGAAATGTTGTTTGTAATTTATTTCTGACATGGCTGTTAATATTGGTTTAGGGTGCTTAATACTCTTTTTTTCTTCCAAAGTCAAGCTTTGGGGTTATGTTTAGGGTATGTCCATCGCCTCAGGTAAAGCCATCATCAAGGAAGTCATCTCGCAGATGCCCCAAAAACCTGGGGTATATCGGATGTTTGCGGAGGATGGCGAGCATCTATATATCGGCAAGGCGAAGAACTTGCCCAAGCGGGTGGTGAGCTATACACGGACGGATGCGTTGCCATATCGCTTGCAGCGGATGGTTTCGCAAACGGCGCGGATGGAGTTCACGGTGGTGAAGAGTGAAACAGAGGCGCTGCTGCTCGAGGCCACGCTCATCAAAGATCTTAAGCCGCGCTTTAACATCCTCCTGCGCGACGATAAGTCATTCCCCTACATCCTGCTCACAGATGATATGGATTTTAATATGCTCAAAAAGCATCGCGGCAAGCGCAAACGCAAGGGCGAATATTTCGGGCCGTTCATTTCGGCATTGGCGGTGAACCAGACATTGGACAGCTTGCAAAAAGCATTCCCACTCCGCTCTTGCTCAGATTCTGAGTTCAACAATCGCACGCGGCCTTGCCTAGAATATCAGATTAAGCGCTGCGCAGCACCATGTGTGGGCAAGATTGAGCCGATGGAGTATGACAAAATCGTCAGCGAGGCACGGGCTTTTTTGCGTGGGAAAACGGCGGATATTCAAGAGCGCTTGGCGGAGGAGATGGCGGCGGCTTCGGAGGCGATGGAATATGAGCGGGCAGGGGTGATTCGTAATCGCATCTGGGCGCTGAGCAAAATTCAGTCCGATCAAAAGCTCAACTTCCCGCCCGACACAAACTTGGATGCGGTGGTGTTTTGCAAAGAGGCGGAGCGCGTTTGCGTGCATCTCACCTTTATCCGCAACGGTATGAATAACGGTAATCAGAGTTTTTATCCCGACAATTTGAGCGAAGATGACGACGAGGCGCTGGAGAATTTTGTTATGCAATTCTATCAAAAACACGCTGCGCCTCCTGTGATTTTGCTGAATAAAAAACTCGATAATAAAGAAATTGTTGAGGAAGTTTTGTCAGAAATTTCTGAACGCAAGGTGAAGTTGGAAGAGCCTGTGCGGGGCGATAAATATGCGCTGGTGAAATATGCGAGCAAGGTGGCGCTGGAGAATTTGCGTAAGAAGCTGGCGGAATCGGCGAACCAAAAACGCTTCCTCAAGATGGCGCAAGAGCAGTTTGCAATGGCCAAAATGCCTGAGCGCATTGAGGTTTATGACAACAGCCATATCAGCGGCACAAATGCGGTTGGCGCGATGATTGTGGCGACGGCGGATGGGTTCGACAAAAAATCATATCGCAAATTCAATATCAAAAGCAATGACATTGGCGATGATTATGAAATGATGCGCGAGGTGTTTTCGCGCCGCTTCAAGCGAGGTGAAAATCTGCCAGATTTGGTGCTGATCGATGGCGGAAAAGGCCAGCTTTCCAGCGTGATGGAGGCGATTGAGGGGCTGGATACTAGCGGCGTGACATTTGTGGCGATTTCAAAAGGTGAGGAGCGCAACGCTGGGCGTGAGGAATATCACATGGTTGGGCGCAAAGCGTTCGTGATTGAATATCGCAGCGAGTTAGCGTTTTTCATGCAGCGCATCCGCGATGAGGCGCATCGGTTCGCCATCACCAGCCATCGTGCGCGGCGGACAAAAGACATTCAGAGGTCTGAGATTCTGGAGGTTGAAGGGGTTGGCGGCAAACGCAAGAAAGATTTGCTCAATTATTTCGGCTCAGTTGCAGCAATCAAGGATGCCAACGTGGTGGATTTAATGATGGTAAAGGGCATTTCAGCTGGAATTGCGCAGAAGATTTATGACAGTTTTCACTAGGGCGCTTAGCCGTTGGTGATTTTGACATAGAGAGTTGGCGCAGCGATATAGAACAAGAATACGGCTCCAATTGCAGGCATTCCCCAGCCTAAGCTGGTTGCAGCAAATATACTAAATGCCACTGCGGCGCTGATGGAATATGATACAATCCGCAAGATCTGATCAAAGCTGAGCAAGCTGCCTAGCCATTGAGTGGAAAAGTTGATCGGCTGCGCGACGAAGATTGTTGCTAAAATGCAGAGGTTGAGCATTGCCATAGCATAGGCCAAGCCGGTGATACCAAGGATTATGGGGTAGAATAGATATTTGGTTTGGCCGAACATCGATAATATTTTTTCGTTTATTTCAGGAGGGAGTGCTAGATTCTGAATCTCCTGTGCGAAATATGCTTCCAGTGATGTTGGGCTGAACATTAGCGCGGCTATTGCGAATAAAACGCCGAAGCCGAAATGGTATGACAAGCAAATTCCCGGACGCTGAAAAGCTGCCCAGTCATAATGCGGAGGATAAAGCACGAAGCTTTTAATGAAGCTGAATAAGAACATGCTCGCATTCTATTCGCTCTGAGTTAAGAAATGATTAAGAGGCTGTAGGCACAAAAAAACCCGCATATTAGCGGGTTTTTTCGGCCTAAATTTCAG
>JALZVI010000189.1 GCA_023301015.1 Rickettsiales bacterium
CAACCCCTGGCTCACCCTCCCCATCCTCCTAGCCACCGAACTCTCCTCCCGCCACCTCTTCTTCCGCACCGTCCACGCCCCAAAAATGCCCGGCGGCTTGAACTAAAAGTTCCAAAAGAACTAAGCACAACCACCGAGCTGCTTAGGGCAGAGGAAGGAAGGATTACCGCTCCTTTTGCGGCGTTATGGACTTCGGCAAGAACGTGAGCTTAGGCATCCACTTGAACTGTAGGTGCAAACAGCGAGGCGATTTCAGAAATACGCTGAGGAACCGATAAATTTGCGATTTCTTGCTGCACCTCATGAGCAATTTCATGGGAAGGATCATCACTCTCAATAGAAACTACTAAAGAAAAACGCTGCTTACGATTCCACTGCTGAAGGTGAGACCGCAGTTTCCACCATCCATTGACAGGATAGATCACTATGCCGTCGCGAGCGGCTAAAGCCGATGCAGTTCCTTCCCATTGATCTTGGTGAAGCGACCCCCGGGATTGGTTGTCGACGCCCAGTAACCACCCTCCGCTGGAATTTCCGCGATCGCCTCGAACATCAATCTCTAATTTTTTTTCGATATGACTCGAGCGATTAGCAACAAAGGTATCATAGCTTTCAGTTTCAGTCTTGAGGTCGAAACGGAGACCGCAGTTCGCATAGCGAAATTTGGAGGTCGCAAGCCCCCTTCTCCCCGGGTTCGGTTCGACGAAGTAGGAAAGCGTCACCTTCAAACGAAGATTAACCTCACCAAGCTCTTGCAGCTTTTCCTTAGGAACTGGTAAGGGGAAGTAGAGCATTTCTTTTGTGCCCAGCTTACCCTCCTTTTTTTGAAAAGGCTGGAGCTCTTCTTCAAAGTAGAAAGTGGCCTTACTTGTGGAAGAGTTCAGCAGATGATCTAGGTCCGGCTCACCATAACCATAAGTTCGGACCAACTTTTCAACCTCCCCTTTCAACTTCATATTCCTTCCCCCAATCATTGCTGGAGTCCAGCGTGCGGAATGGATGAGCAATGCACGAATCGTTTCGGGAGTGGCTTCCGGTAGGGCGGCGTGAAGCTGTGCGAGACAACGAGACACGCCAGCGGTAGCTGCGCTCGTTGCGCAACTCGATGTGAAATTTCCCTCTTCTAAAAAATTATGCCTTAGAGTTGATGGGGAGAGTTTATCGACCGAGTAAGTAGGGTCGTTTTGGCTGAGTAAATTGCCGCCCTCAAAAACAACTTCAGGTTTTAGCGGACAGTCATTTGTTCCATTTGCGATCCAAGGAAGTGACGTGGTCGAATATGGAGAAAGCTCCCCGGCAGGCGCGATGCAGCTTCTTTCACTATCCTGATAGTGAGTGATAGCACTTACAGAGATAGCGTTCCAAGAGTGAGCTGGATCTTCAATCGCACTCTCGTGATTGATTTCAGGATAGGTGCCGGGAGCAAAGCCATCACAAGAGTCTGGGTTGACGTTTCCGCAGGAAATTACAAAATTTCGAGGGGGCCCATCAACAAAGTCCGAACCGCTTACAATCATGTCAATGGAGGCAGACCAAGAGGTAGGCAGGCCATCGGGCGCTAGGTGCGGGAAGTCGAGGGCGTCTTGCGCTGACACTGACATTGAAAACACTCGTGCAGTCCGGTCGCTGATAATGCTCTCGATTCGCCCAGCACACTCGATCGTTACTGCTCCGTAGGCCTTAGGCTTGTGTCCCTCGTAGTTAGGATCGAGCATTTTCACTGACTCAACCCAGTGGGTCGCCCGTAAGGGCTCAGGTCCATTCTGCAGTTTTTTCAAATCGCCGAACGCAGCTAAGCTAGCCATCGCAGTGCCGTGCCCGTGCTCATCGGTAGGAGACCAAATAGGGCTCCAAGAGGTTGCGTGATTATCCGGACAGACTGACTCCAGATATGGGTGATCGTTTTTAATTCCGGTATCGAAAATACAAACCGAAGGAGCATCGACCAAGGGAGGGATTGGGGGGAGCGGATCGACGTTGCCAATTCCGGCTATAGCTGGGGGTGCAGAGAGGGTCGCAAGCTTTGGCTCTCGTAATTCAGCCACACAATTCAAAATACCGAAGGCTTGTGATAACTCTTCCGTAGTAGCTTCAAGGAGAATTACAGTGTGCTCCGGAAGCTCCAATTTGGAGTCTTGAACCTCTAAAGCGAGTCGCTCTGCTTCAGCAAAAACTGACGTTAGATTTTCTTCGCGAGTTTGCTCATTCTCTCCTCGCCGGAGCCATAATTCCCACCATCTTTTTTCTTGGCTCTCAGGAAGAGGGGCTTGAGAAGTCCAAAGAGCATTCAGAGTTGCTTGGCTGATCTGCTCGATTTGATCCGCTAGGTCCTTATTCTTCTCGTCCTTCGCGTAGTCTTGGAATCTGGAGACAAAGAATTCTAGCTTCCCGTGATTGACGAAGACGTTTGCGACGAGAACTTCTCCTAAGTTAACATCTTGAGCATGTCGTATGCTAAGAAGTTCTACGCCAGAAGTAATAGACTCGAAGGTATCGAGCTTGTTCTTGAAGGTGGTGTTCAGGGTGAAAGTAAGAAGAACTCCTCGGTCTGCCAGATAATCATCGCCCAGTTCTTCAAAATTATTTGTTTCAGCAACGGTCTCTGCTTTTCGGAGCTGCTCCAATAATTTGGCACCATGAGCACTTCGGACGCGAGTAACATTTGGGGTCGCTTCTTTTCCGCTTCCGCCACCTTCGTTCCACATATAGGGCAGTCGAACTGGGCGATAGGCAATATGAATGGGATACTGAGGTGGTTTTTTAGCCATAGAAAGAAGGAGTGAGTTTCTCTCACCAGACAGTTAGGAACGGCGGTTACGAGAGAGGAAGGCTTTACGCTCTTTTATCAAGCTTGTGAGAAGTTTGGCCGACAGCTTACTACTTTTTCCTAAAATGATCCGCTTTGCCGAATCATCACAAACGCGAGAAAGGTCTGCAAAACTAAGTCCGACGGCTGCCTCCGCCACAGGTTGGAGGTTTAGGTTCTTTGGTTTTTTGAGATGTTTTAGTCGAAGTTCGAGTGCCTGACGGCATTGCTCCTCGTTGGGCATTTCGAATTCTAGAAGCATATCGAAGCGGCGAAAGAGCGCAAAATCTAAGGATTCGGCATGATTCGTTGCCGCAATGATGACGCTGTTCCCACCGTAGTTTTCGACAAAGACGAGAAAAGCGTTCAGCAGCCTACGCATTTCGGCAACATCTTGGCCGCTACCTCGCTCTAATCCCAGAGAATCAAATTCATCAAAAAGGTAAACTGCTCGGGCCCTTTGGATGACTTGAAAGACACTCGCTAGCTTCGAAGAAGATTCTCCAAGATAACGGCTGATAATGGCGTCGAGACGCACACTAAACAGCGGAAGCCCCAACGAATTTGCGACAACAGCGGCTGACATCGTTTTTCCACAGCCAGGAGGGCCGGTGAACAGAAAAGTTTTTTGTGGAGTCAGCCCGTGTGACTTTAGTTCGCTAAAATGGGTCTGTTCTTCGATGGCCAGTTCCAAAACCTCCCGAACAGAGGGCGCTACAATGAGATCATTGAGTTGTGCGTCACTCGTAGAGGCTGTCAAAAGTTCCGCAGCTTCGCCGTCAGGGCGACTGATTGAGACGACTGAATCGTTAAGGCTCTTCGGCTTCGGCTGACCTTTTCCAATACGTTCAGAGTCGATATAGCCACGGATCTGTTCAGCCAGCTTGTCATGCCCTTTCCTTGCTTCGGTAGCCGCAATCTGACTGGCCACGGCATAGAAACGAGAATCATCGCCCTTCGCGTGACTCTCCATCATTGCCTTAATCTGTGCTCCGGTTGCCATTATTGTCCGATAGGTTTATAAAAATAACCGACGTTTTGGAAGTCTGGAAAATGCTCAACTTCCGAATCGCGTAAATCCATTCGAAAAGAGGACAAATAGGCACTGCACGGACTCAGGTGACAGGCAAACTATGAAAACATCCTCTCCATTCCCTTTTCTACAAAGGTTTCACGGTGGAGTAGGCCTGGCTCATTTGGGGAAGATTTTGAGGTTTTCAAAGTCCTTTCGTCTCATGACCAGCCTCCCTTCGGGCGGTCGAATTACTAGGAATCTGGCGGACTCCTAGCGGGAAACCCTGAGTCACAAGGTCAGCGTGCCCCCTTTTGGCCAAGGGCCAAACCTGAAAGCCCTGCGCTCTCGCCACCTCTTCTTCCGCACCGTCCACGCCCCCAAAATGCTCGGTGGCCTGAACTGATCGAAAAACTTCCTCCGTCACCTTTATCCGCCATTTTCATACCAGAATCGATGAATCACCTTGCATAATTACCTGGGGCTATGTCATCGATTATTTCCCGGACTAACGACAACGATTCTTATCACTGCAATCCCATTCAGATCCTAGGTAAGGTGGGGGGGGAGACTCAGGTGACAGGCAATCTATAGAAAACACCTTCTCCATTCATCTTTCTACAAAAGGTTCACGGTGGAGTAGGCCTGTCTCCTCTGGGGAAGATC